>JAOABV010000033.1 GCA_026418155.1 candidate division WOR-3 bacterium
ATTGTATTATAAATATTATACTCAATTTTGCTAATTTGTCAAGAAATTTGTGGAAAAATAAGTCTGAAAGAATGGTCATTTAATATTAGTTTTCATTAGCATTTGTCATATTTTATTATTAATTTATACTCAATTCTCTAATTTGTCAAGAAACTTGTTAAAAAATATTTGAAAGGGCGGTTTTTTAATATTAGTTTTTCATTAGCATTTGTCATATTTTATTATTAATTTATACTCAA
Source organism: candidate division WOR-3 bacterium (assembly GCA_026418155.1). Taxonomy (NCBI): domain Bacteria; kingdom Pseudomonadati; phylum Caldifarciminota; species Caldifarciminota bacterium. The sequence goes on from JAOABV010000033.1 coordinate 240, forward strand.
TTCTCTAATTTGTCAAAAAACTTGTTAAAAAATATCTGAAAAGGAGTCATCTTTTAACCTTGATTAATTACCGTTATGCTTGATAATCAAGTGACAGTATTAGTGTTTTTATTATTGTAGTTAATAAATTTTTTTACGAAAGGATGATAATTTAATTATTGCCACTTTTCAAAATAAGCAATATCTTCTAATCTCTTTCGTTTTTTGCCTTGAGCAACTAATTTACTGACTTTGTCCACAATATTATCCCGTCCCGCAGGATACCCTAATGGTGTTAACGCCACAATTCTAACTTCTTTGGGAATATTGAGTAAATTTTTAATCATTTCTTCATCAAAGGCGCCAATCCAGCAAGTTGCTAATCCTAAATCCGTTGCTGCTAAGATTAAATGTTCCATAGCAATGGCAACATCGACCAGATAATAATCAATGCCTTGACGATGGCCACTGTCTTTCGGATTAGCGCAAGCCACAATAATTACTGGTGCGTTTTTCAAAAAGAAGTTGATATTATACTGAAAAGGCCGAAATTGAGCAATTTTTTTGATAGTCTCTTTATCCTGCACGACAACAAACCGCCAACATTGTCGGTTCTGCCAAGACGGTGCTAATCGGGCTGATTCTAAGACTTTAAGAATCTTCTCAGGTTCAACTGGCTGTGAAGAAAAATTTCGGATGCTTTTTCGTTGTTGAATTACTTCCCAAAAATCCATACCGCTCCTAATTAAATAACATCGTCGTTCATTTAACTATTTAATAACTAATCCAATCCGTTGCCACTGAATTCGACGCGGAGTTAAAATGATACGTGCAATATTAGGCGCTGCTGAAGAGGAAAAGTAAATCACCATTGGTTTGCCTTTAACATATTTTAAGGGAATCGGTCCGAAAAATCGAGAGTCAGACGAGTTGTCACGATTGTCACCCATACCAAAGATTGTGCCTTGGGGAACTACAATCGGACCAAAGTTGTCGCGATAATAATATCCTTCAGGATTAGTAAGAAATTTACCTTGCTCCCATTGAGTCTGATAATCTTCGGGCACAGACATTGGTGGTGGAAATACTCGCCGGTCAATATGCTGGACATAAGGCTCGATTTTTAATTTGCCATTGACATATAATCTTTTGTTACGGATTTCAACAGTATCACCGGCAACAGCAACACAACGCTTAACAAAATTTCTTGGCATATACCAAGTAAAGAAATTGGTTGTTCTGTTCCAGTATAAAGGTAATAAGGGTAAGAATTTGGGAAATAATCGAATATAATTCTCTTTTGGTTCTGGTTCTGAAGGGTCAAGGCTATAACGAAACACGACAATATCACCGGGTTTGGGATTGGTTATTGGAATTAATGTTTTATTGGTAAAAGGCATTTTTATACCGTAGATAAATTTATTAACAAGCAAAAAATCACCGGTCATAATCGTCTCTTCCATTGATGGGGTCGGCACCATAAAGGCTTCAACCACAAATGCTCGTAATAGCAAAACAATAATGATTACAGGTAACCAGGATAAAATGAAATGTAAGACCGCACGCAAAAATTTCGACTGCTTCGGATTTTTATTATTCGAATTTAAGACCGTCTGCGCCATAGTCTGATTATATTGACGAAAATTGTAATGTCAAGTTTAATAAGCAGAGAACAGGAACAAGAATTTTGGGTAATTTCGTTTTTCTTTAATAAAGGTAGAATATAATATTGGAGATAAGTTTAGACTTGATATGTTATGAGGTAGTGTATAATATTTTGTGTAAATTTAGGCTTGATATGTTAAAAATAAAAGGTGTATCTTCATATGATAGATTAATCTTGACAATTGAATTTATTGATGGATAATAATAGAACTTAATAAAACTTTATGTGCTCTGTTTGTCGAACAAGAAAGTATGAAATGATTGGATTATGCAATTAAAGACTGAAATCAAAAATACTAACATTGTTTTCTCTTTTTAGGAGGGAAAAATGGCAAAAGTTAGAGTTGCAATTATTGGTGTTGGTAATTGTGCGTCAAGTTTAGTGCAGGGTGTCTATTATTATCGTAATGCTAAAGAAGGCACATTTATTCCAGGCATAATGCATACCGTGCTTGGCGGTTATCATATTGGTGATATTGAATTTACTTGCGGTATTGATATTGATAAACGAAAAGTCGGAAAAGATTTAGCCGAAGCAATCTATACTTATCCCAATAATACTTATAAGTTTTGTGAAGTGCCAAAACTGAATGTTAAAGTCTATCGCGGTATGACTCATGACGGATTGGGGTATTACCTTTCTCAAATTATTGAAAAAGCACCTGGTCCGACAGATGATATTGTGCGCATCTTAAAAGAGACGAAAACTGATGTGGTCGTAAATTTCTTACCAGTCGGTGCAGAAGAAGCAACTAAATGGTATACTGAACAAATCTTAGATGCGGGTTGTGCAATGGTCAATTGTATTCCGGTATTTATCGCTTCACAAAAATATTGGAGTAATCGTTTTAAGCAACGGGGATTACCAGTTATTGGTGATGATATTAAATCGCAAGTCGGAGCAACAATTCTGCATCGAGTGCTTGTCACATTATTCCAAGAACGAGGAGTAAAGTTATTAAGAACTTCCCAGTTAAATGTTGGTGGCAATACTGATTTCTTGAATATGCTGGAACGTTCACGATTAGAATCAAAGAAGATATCCAAAACTGGTGCTGTGACTTCACTTTTGAAATATGATATTGGCAAAGATAATGTTTATATTGGCCCTTCAGACTATGTTGCTTGGCTTTTGGATAGGAAATGGGCACATATCAGAATGGAAGGTCAAACTTTTGGCGATGTGCCGTTGAATTTAGAATTGAAATTAGAAGTCTGGGATTCACCTAATTCAGCCGGTGTAGTAATTGATGCAATTCGTTGTGCTAAACTGGCGTTAGATAATAAATTATCAGGGGCAATTGTTGAACCCTCAAGTTATTTTATGAAGACCCCACCAGTCCAATGGCCTGATTATATCTGCCGTGAAAAAACTGAGCAATTTATTAAAAAGTATGGAAAAAAGTCAAAGGCTAAAAGAAAACAATAAGTTCTTTGAAAAACCAATAAATTCTATGAAAATATCGCCAAATTCAATGGAGACAGAATATTAGAACGGCTGTAAAGAATATGTTTATTTTTAATTTACCTGAATTTCCACAAAATCTCTTTTTATATTTATCGGGAAAAGACTGAACAGTTTATTAAGAAATTATGGTAAAAAATCAAAGTTAAAAGAAAATAACAAGTGCTTTGTAAAATCCATAGGCTTTATGGAAATTCTACATTAAAAGGATTATTATATCTACGAAGAGTGCGAGCAATTTGTTAGAAAGAATGGCACAAAGTCAAAAGCAAGATGAAAAATGTAAGAAAACAGAGGTCAGATTAAAATTAAAATCTCTTTATCCTGCTTTTTAGCCAATTACGATTAGTTAATGCGTGGTGTGTTGATTGCCTTTGAAGGCATTGAAGGTTCAGGTAAAACTACTCAAGCAAATCTCTTATATTCATTTCTTAAAGAAAAGTCTTTACCTTGTATTTTTACGCGCGAGCCTGGTGGAACTGAAATCGGAGAGAGAATTCGAGAGATTCTTTTAGATGTAAAGCATAAGGATATGCATCCGAAAACCGAACTTTTGCTTTATTTGGCAAGTCGTGCCCAACATACTTATGAGAAAATTTTGCCTGAACTACAAAAAGGCACAATTATTATCACTGACCGATATGCACTCTCATCAATGGCATATCAAGGTGGTGCCAGGGAACTTACATTTAAACTTGTTTCCCGATTTAACAAATTTGCGACCGCGAATCTTAAACCAGATTTGACGATTTTAGTCGATGTCCCCGTAAATGTTGGCTTAGAACGAATGGGCAAAAGAAATTTAGACCGACTGGAACAAGAGAAGATTGAATTTCATGAGAAAATCCGCAATGCCTATTTGAAGTTAGCCAAAAAGGCACCCAAAAAAATCTGGGTGTTTTCCGGTATCAAACCGGAAACAGAATTACATCAAGAAATTAAAGAAAAAGTGCTTTCATTTTTAACTAAGCGCGGTATTAAGATATTATAATGAAAGTGCATCATATTTAATAAAGCGTAGCATAAAGATATTATTACACAAAAAGTCCTATTATTTTTAACTAAGCGGTGTATAAAGGTTTTGTTACAGAAAAAGCACTATCATTTTTAATACACCGTAGTTTATATTGGAGAAAAAGTGTTATCATTTTTAACTAAGCGTAGTATAAAAGGTATTATCCTAAAAAGCATTATAATTTTTAACCACGCATGGTGTAAAGTATTATAGTATAAATAAAATATAATAAACATAAAAAATTATAATATAAAATATAAAATATAATATAAAATATAAAAAATATAATAAGAAGTGCTTTTGATTCTTAATTAAGCAAAAGATAAGTGTTTACTAAAAAAGAGTTGATATTCTTAATTAAATGAGTTATAATATAATAAAATTTAGAAAAAATGACTAATTTTTTAACTGCCAAAATATCAAAAATAGAGATGAAAATAAAAAATTCTTATATTAAATTAAATGAGGTATCAATATGAAAACAAATAATTCCAAGTTAAAACTTACCATCATTGGTGTTATTACTGTAGTTATAATTATCAGCGGAATTGTCGTAGCCAAACTTTGGGCGCAAAGAACTGCTAATATCCATCTGGCACTACAAAGATTTAGTTATATCTTAAATTTGGTTATCAATGATTATGTTAAAGAAGTCAATTCGGACGAACTTATCAAATCATCAATTGAAGGAATGCTTAACGCTTTAGACCCCTATTCCAATTTTTTAGATGTTGATGAGTATAAAGAATTAAAAGTAAAGACTGAAGGTGAATTCGGCGGTATTGGTATCCAAATCGGAATGCGCGATAATATTTTAACCGTAATTTCACCAATTGAAGGCACCCCGGCTTACCGATTAGGACTCCAAGCCGGTGATAAGATTGTTAAGATTGAAGGCAAATCGACCGAAGGTTATACAGTTCAAGATGCTATCAAACAACTTCGCGGAACTCCCGGGACAAAAGTTAATATCTCAATTAAACGCGAAGGAGTTACAGAACTTTTAGATTTTACCATTGTTCGAGAAATCATTAAAATCAAATCTGTGCCTTATGCTGGTAAATTAACTTCAGATATTGGTTATGTTCGGCTGGCGGATTTTTCGAAAATTGCCCGCACCGAATTAGAAAATGCCCTCGATTCATTGTTTAATAAAGAACGAGTTACTAAACTTATCTTTGATTTACGGTCAAATTCCGGTGGACTGCTTCAAGAAGGATTTGAAGTCTCTGATTTATTTTTACCGCCAGGTAAGACAATCGTTATTGTCAAAGGACGCAAACCTGAAACAAAAAGAGAATTTGTTGCTGTAGAACAAGATAAATATGGCGATTTTCCTTTGGTCGTCTTAGTTGACCGAGGTTCAGCTTCAGCATCAGAAATTGTTGCTGGTGCGATTCAAGACTGGGAACGCGGACTAATAGTTGGTGACACAACATTTGGTAAAGGTTCAGTTCAGACAATTCACCCCATTGACGAAAACAGTGCTGTAAAATTAACTACTGCTTATTGGTATACACCATCAGGTAGATGTATTAACAAACCAGTTAAAACTTCCAAAGCAGTTATTGAAGATACCTCAGTAAAAACTAAACAGAAATACTTTACCAAAGGCAAAGGCCATTGGGAAGTATATGGCGAAGGAGCCATTGCTCCAGATTTATATATCGCTTACCGGAGATACAGCGAACTGGAGTCTAAACTCATCAGCCAAGGCATAATCTTTGATTTCGCTGTAAAATATTTAGCAAGACATAAAGAAATTAGACCTGACTTTACGGTTACGGATGAAATGCTAAATGAACTTAAAACAACCGCAAAAGAGAAGAAGATTGAATTCACTGATAGCCAATTCGACTCAGTAAAAACTTATATCAGTCAAGAACTTGAACGAGAGATAAAAACCAAACTATTAGGAACCCAAGGCGATTATGAAGTGCGATTAAAATATGACGAACATGTGAAAAAAGCCATTGCCCTATTGGAAAAGGCAAAAACTAATTGGGATTTATTTAAACTGGTAAAAAAATAGTCAAACTTCTGTAACAAAAGTTTTAACTATTTATTATAATTTTCTAAATATATGATTATATAAGATTATTATAATTTTCTAAATATATAATTAAGATACTAAAATAAATAAGATACTAAAATAAGACACTAAAAATAAACTTAGTATTTATGATATAAATAGACTATAAAAAGGGATAGCGAGACTTAAAAACACAGATAAAACTCGGGAAAATCAGAAGAACAGGAAAAATTCAGTATCTTTAGTTTTTAAGGTATAAATCTTTTCTAAAATATCTTAGATTTTCGAGTTTATTTGTACTATATAGTTTCAGTTGTGTACTTTGTGTCTTTAGTTATGATATAGACGATTTATCGCGGTAAAAAAGTTATGCTTGACCAGAATTCAATATTTTGTTATATTATTATTAAAGCAGAAGTTCGAGACTTCTGTCAGTCTTTGTCAGAAGGTCTGACAAAGTTAATCTTAATTAGGTCGCAGGTGCGGCCTATTTGTTTTTAGGAGGTAAAATGATTAAACAAAATATAAAGACCAGATATCTTGAACATTGTCGAACACTTATTCGGCTGATGGAGGTCCGCAAAGAACTGGCAAAAGATTTAGAAGAAGCAACATATGGGGTAAGATATTTTCGGCATGGTAATCTAAATGAGATTAAAGCCGAAATGGCAACAGTTAACAATAAATTTCTAAATGTAGAAAGGGTGCTTAAGAAGATAGTCCGCAATGCCAATGATTTATTATACGAGGTTCCGTTTGACGGATTAGCCCAGGAATACGGATTATCTAAAGACGAGAAATATATTATTATGATTATTTTCTTTAATGCGAATCTCAAGAATCGAGAAGATGGTATCAGTGGAAAAGAACTATTGGGTTTATTAGGTTATAAACCGAGTGAATTTGTTGATAAATGCGTTTTGTTTCAAAATTTGATTAAGAAAGACCTAATCACCTATTACCCTGAGCGACATTATTACCCGCGGAATTCACACCGAATGATAATTGATTTAGACTTTTGCTTAACTCGTAAAGCACTACTTGGAATAACGGGTGATGAGAATCTTCTATTTACCGAAGGAAATGATGAAGATATTTCTGAGCGCAGTTATAACGGAAAGAGACGCGACCCCAAAGAATCGATTCTTTTAGTCCGAGAGCCAATTATTAATTTTGACCAGATAGTGCTTAATGACGAGCAGAAAAATGATATTGAACAGGTAATCTTTCAGATAGGAAAAGGTAATAAACTGTTAACGGAATGGGGATTTGACCAGACAATAAAATACGGCAAAGGCATCACAATGTTATTTTACGGACCACCCGGTACAGGCAAGACCGCAACTTCAGAAGCAATTGCTCAAAGATTGGGCAAAAAAATCGGTATTGCGAATTATGCGCAAATTTTGGATAAATGGTTTGGTAATGCCGAAAAGAATGTCGTCAAAATATTTGAAGAAGCCCAAAAGAATGATTGTATTTTAGTATTTGATGAAGCCGATTCACTTTTTGGCCAAAGATTGATTGAGGGACATTCGATTGATAGAACTTATAACTATATGACAAATATCTTAATGCAGGAAATAGAGCGATTTGACGGTCTGGTTATTTTAACAACTAATCGCGAATTTGTAATGGATTCAGCATTTGAGCGCCGCATCTTATTTAAGATTAAATTTGAAATGCCGAAACCAGAGCAACGAGCAAAAATTTGGCGTGCTTTAATACCAACTAATGCTCCACTGGGAGATGATGTTGACTTTTCAGAACTTGGGAGCAGATTTGAATTGACCGGTGGCGAGATTAAAAATGCTATAATCAACGCCGTGCGCGAATGCAGTTTCTTAAGTGCAGAAAAAATTACAATGGATGTCCTTATAAAATTTGCGGAAAAAGAACTGGCAACCAAAAGAGAATCTTATAAAGCAATCGGTTTTATAGGATAAATACTACCAATGACATATTATGAGCGACCCCCAAATTTACCTAAAAGTAAATATAAAAGTAGAAAGTAGATACATCTGGATAGGGAAAAGTTAAAAGAAATATTTACTTTCACCCAATATCTCAAAATATTATCTTTGAGATTGAAACTCTTAGGATGAAAAAATCAAAATAAATCAACACATAAAAATTTAATAAATAAAATCAAAAAGTTTCTTATTGCCGAACTTACTAGAGAAGAAAAAATTATAAATATATCGATTGTATGGCTGCTCAATAAATTCAGTAAGACAGTGGATTCATTTATTAACATAATTAATCAGTCCAAATTTTTCAAGTAATTTAATATGAGAATGATGAAAAAGTGCCACGGAACTGGCCAAAGAGACGGAGAATACTCAGAGATGTCTAATACTATTGAAGACTAAATTTAAGAAATATTTTGAGAATTTTATTGATACTTATAGATGTTGATACACCAGACATTATATGCGATTTGTAGTTAATGTTGTTCAGTGGCTTTAGGCCTAAGGTGGTTAAGAAAGTAATTTTATTGACCCAATCTTTCTTTTATCGCTAATTTGAGGATTTTGAAATTTTCTTGTGTATAATATTTTCTTAAATCAGCACTGATAATTGAACCAAGTTTTACTGTGTAATCTTTGGGAGGTAAAACTTCAATGGCATCTAATATTTTCTGCAAAATTTCTTTTTCCTGGGGGAGCGCAATTCCTCTTTTATATAAAAATTCAATATCAAAAACATCTCGGATTTCCCGACGCTCAATGAATGCTTGAATTTTTGACTTCATCATTTCCTCTAAAGCAACAACTGTTAAGAGCACTTGGGTGTTAGCATAGGAGCTATAAGCAATGGCTTTTTCGGTTCTGACGAACTTTTTTTCTTTACGGATTTCAATTTTTAGACGCCGGGGATATTTGCTTGATTTTAGTTCAAAGAGTATTGTGTAATATTTGTTTTGAGCATCAGTTAGCGTGTAAATTTTTCCTAAAACGGTTTTGAGCGTTTGAAATAGTCGGTTGGTATTAAGGTCTTTGACAAGCCAGAAATCCAAGTCAACGGAAAACCGATTCAGACCATAACACAAGCGTAACATTGTTCCACCACCAAAAACAAGTTTATCTAAAATTCGGTTTTTATGAAGTTGTTCTAAAACTTCAATTTCAAATTGCTCTTGCTTTATTAAATTTTGCATAAAGTGCGAATAACGGATTTGGTTCTGTCAGGATAAAAGGTAATTAACTTTTTGATATGAGATTTGTCTAATTTTTTAATATCAAGCGAGTTAAGGTCTAATCGGTATTTGCCTAAGGAATAGAGATAGATTGCATCAACCAATGCTTTTTCTTTGGTTGCGATAAAAAAATTGTTATGTTTGATAAAGTCAAAGAAGAGAGGTTTTTTAAGTTTGTAATAGGTAAAGGTGTGCGAATTAATAGCAGTTCGTTGACTTGTTCCCAAGGTAGCACTTTCCCAAAGATTTTGTTGGCATTGGGTGGTTATCTCATAAAAAGTCAGCGCGGTCATAAATGATATATATGAAGGCACTTTAATCAGATTGGCAATCTGATAAATTTCCGACTCCTTAAAATTATGCCAGCGCTCAGGAAATATATACATATCTTTTTTAACTCGTAGAAATAATCCTTTTTTAGTATATCGGGAAGCAAGCATATTGGCTGATGATGGCTTTATCGATAAGATGTGCGCAATATCGGTGACAGAAAAATAAAGCCGCGACCGCAGGTGCTGATAAAGGGTAATATAATTATTAAGCATAGATAATCTACAATTATGTATATTATATCTATTTAGTAAATCTCTGTCAAGATTAAAACCTTATTATATCGCAAATAGTTTATTGACACTTTCTTGGCAATTAATATAATACCAAAGTACGCAATAATGGATAAAGTTTTATTAAAACCATTTGAGTTTTTATTTTACGGTTAGAATGAATCATCGGCAAGAAGTAGAGAAGGCGGCTCAGATATTTTGGGATATCCCAATCAGCAAGCCGCGTCGGCATTAGATTTTTAAGGAGGCATAATGGATTGGTTGAAAGAAGTAGAAAAATCTGCTAAAACAGTTTTAGAGATTTTAGATGGCGGTTATCCAGAAAAAGTTTATGAAGAGGCATTGGCTCATGAGTTAAGAATTAGAGAAATTCCCTATGAACGACAAAGAAATTTTGAAATGCTGTATAAGGGTTATAAGGTTGGTGAAGGTAGGGCAGATTTGATTGTTAATCCTTCGTGGTGTGGCAAAGGTGGAAAAGAATTGGTCTTAGAGTTGAAGGCGGACAAAAAGATTGTGGAATCACATCGAAGGCAAGCCCAAGTTTATATGGTTTCTTTGAACATTGATAAAGGCGCAGTTTTAAGTTTTGGAGATAAGGTGCTTTTAGAAGAAGTAACAAAACCTAACCGGGAGTTTGCACGGTTACCAATAAAACCGTCAAAGTCTAAAAAGAATTTGGCGGTTATCCTAAAAGACGCCGCAGAAAAGGTTTATGACTATTTTGGTGTTGAATTTATCTATAGCGAAAGCGGAAAAAATATATTTCCCAATGCTATTGGCATTGAACTAAGATTAAATGGTATTACTTTTTCTTACGGCACATATGAAGTTTTATATAAACACCACCCGGTTTATGAATATGATTTCCAATTTATTTTCGAAGATAACTCGGTGGCTAATGTCTATTCTTATAGAAAAGATGAAGATATCCAAGAAGAATTAGAAGAACTTAAGTTTTACACAAAATATTTCAATTTAGGTAAAGGTTATCTGATTTGCATTCCATCCAAAGAAGGAGATAAGGTTCAGTTAAGAGAAACCTAATACCACTTCGTAGTTGGCACTAAAATTATTTTATATTGGTGCAGAATGACATTAATAGTTCAATCACGAATGCTTTGAATAACTTTGATTCGTCTAATTATTCTTTTATGCATTACTCTTATGGTCCATTTGTAGTTTGGATTTTTCAGTTCTTTCGTGATTTTTAGAGTCTTCTTAAAAGTAGTGTATAATATTGGGAGTAAATTTAGACTTGATAGGTTAAAAATAAATAATGCTCAAACCTAATATTGACAAAACGACTTTTCTGGATAGACTGACTGCGATGAATGTTGGTATTCAGACAATTATAACTTTTTCAGGACAAATATCGGCCGCTAATGTCATTATATTATATTGGATGAATATTTGTATTTGCCCTATTAGAAGATTGTTATTCAAAATTCGTTGCCAAAGTCATTATAGTGATAGTGTATGAATATTTGTCTCTGCTCAATTAGAAGATTGTCGGTTCAAAATTTAGTCGGTAATGCCATTATATCATAGTGTATGAATATTTGTGTTTGTCCTATTAAAACTTTTTTAGCATTTATCGTCATTATTATCAGTATTCTAATTGCAATTATCTGGGCACTTATTGGCTATCTCCAAGATAAACGACAAAAATCAAAAGAGAACTAATGTCAAAAAATCAGTCTTATTGTTTTCTGAGCACTAAATGTCTTTTGGCTTAATACTGGCAATTGTTTTATTTCTATATCTTTTAATCTTATTTGTTATTGGTCTTTTAAGTCGTAAGGCAACACAGACTCAAGAAGATTTTTATTTAGGTGGAAGGCGCATCGGTGCTTGGGTAAGCAGTTTCTCGTTTGTTGCCGCATATTATAGTTCAGTGGTAATTATTGGTGGCGGTGGATTTGGTTATAAATACGGCATGGCAACATTATGGGTTGCGGCAATAAATGTTTTATTAGGCACAACCTTGGCTTGGATAATTTTAGGTAAGCGAACCCGTGAATTAACTCACCAGTATAACGCCGTAACTTTACCCGAATTTTTGGGTAAGCGTTATGGCTCAACAACACTGCAAATCATCTCAGCATTAATCATTGCCCTATTCTTAATCGTCTATAATGTTAGCATCCTAAAGGCAATGGCTAATATCTCACAGGTTTTAATGAATGTCAGTTATCTCCAAGGTCTATTGATTTCAGGGCTGATAATTATAATTTATGTTAGTTTAGGTGGTTATTTAGCCGTAGTCTGGACCGGATTTTTCCAAGCCTGGCTAATGATAATTGGTCTTTTGCTCTTAACCTTTTTTACTTTGAATAAAGTTGGCAGTGTTGCTACTATATTTAGCCGACTCAGTGCAATCAATCAAAATCTTGTTGATACCCCAGGAGTTTGGGGATGGTCAGGGCTTGTTTCCTATTGTATGATTGTCAGTTTTGGAGTATGGGGAATGCCCCAACTGGTAGCAAGGTTCTATTCCATCCGAGATATTAAAGTCTTAAGAATTGGCACGATTTTGGCAACACTTTCCGCCAGCATTGCTTTATTACCCTATTTCAATGGTGCTGCAAGTAGAATTTTATTTCCTAATTTAAGTAGCCCGGATTTAGCGATTCCTAATTTAGTTAAATCTGTGCTCTCGCCAATTAGTCAAGCAATATTTTTAACCGGTGTCATGGCAGCAGGAATGTCAACTTTTTCCGCAGTCTTATTAACCGCAGTTTCATCTTTAGTTAAAGATTTTTACGAAGACGGCTTACATAAAAAATTAGACTCCCAAACTCACTTACGATATGCTCGTCTTGCCAGTATGACAATTGGCATCCTGTCTTTAATTATTGCAATAAAACCACCAGCAATGATTTTAGTCTTAACTGCATTCTCTTGGGCGGTTATTGCTGGTGCCAATCTTTGGCCCTTCTTTTTCAGTTTATATCTCAAAAGACTTTCTAAAACTGCCGGTTTAATTTCAATGCTGGGCGGAGCAATAATTGCTTTGGTCTGGATAATTCTAAAAAATCCTTTTGGCATTCATGGCTTTATTCCTGGAATTATTGTAAGTTTCCTTCTATACATAATATTCACATTACTACCAAAAACTTCTTAGAAGTATGAAACTTAGTAAATTTGAAATACATTCTGTGTTAGATGGATTTTTCCATAGCGATGGTGATGTAATGTTTAGTGTCAATGGAAAAGTGTTATATGTGTTTTATTCTATCAAAAGCACTCATAGAATCAATACAAAATTATGAAACTTGGTAAATTTGAAATACATCCGGTTCTGGATGGTTTTTTCCGTCTTGATGGTGGTGCGATGTTTGGTGTAATTCCCAGAGTGCTTTGGGAAAAGACTAACCCACCAGATGAAAATAACCGCATCTTATTAGCCTTAAGGCCCTGTTTGGTAAACACAGGTAGGGAATTAGTTCTTATTGATACGGGTATTGGAAATAAAAACAATCAAAAGTTTATAGGTATTTATCAAGTTAATCGAGAAATCAACTTAGAGACATCGCTTGCCCAAATTGGCATTAGTCCCAATGATATTAATATTGTTATTGATACCCATCTCCATTTTGACCATTGTGGTGGCAATACAAAAATCGATGCCAGTGGTAAAATTGTGCCGACTTTTCCGAATGCCAAATATATAATCCAAAAAGATGAATGGGAATCGGCCAATAATCCTGACCGACGCTCTCGGGCAAGTTATCTTAAAGAAAACTTTCAGCCCATCCAAGAAGCAAACTTACTGGAGTTAGTTGACGGTGATGTTAAAATTATAGAAGGCATTGAAGTCATTAAGACTTCTGCTCATACATTTGGTCATCAGGTTGTCAAAGTCACATCAGAAAATCAGACATTAATCTATTGGGCTGATTTAATACCGACATCTTCTCATATCAACCTGCCCTATTTAATGAGTTATGATTTATTTCCCTTACAGACAATGGAACAAAAAGAACGATTATTAAACCAGGCCGTGCAAGAAAACTGGGTTTCCTTTTTTGAGCATGACCCCCAAATCGCAATGGCTTATCTAACACAAGAAGAGGGTAAAATAAAAATCAAGTCAGTAATTGAGTAAACAATTTACTTGATTTTTCTAAAAATTCGGTTATCATTTAATAATCAGAATTAAATTTACACAATGTGGGAAAAATTATGCCTGTAAAATTTACCACTCAAAGAACTTTAGCCTTGTTATTATCAGGTAAAAGTCGGGCGGCAAAAAAATACGCAGGTAAACATGTTTTAGTTATTCAGAATCGAGTAATTCCATTAAAAGATAATAAAGAAGAATTTTGGCGAGACATTAAAGAGTTAAAAAAGAAATATGGCGAAATGCCGGTAATTACATTTGTTCCGCGAACCGATATTTCTTATATTTTGTAATATGAAAATAGCAGAATTTCCATTCAGAAAAATTGGCAAAGAATATTTAGGCATAATCCGACGACCTTATGCAACCGTGTTAATCAAAGGCAAAAATGATGAATGGCTACCAATTGAAATGATAGTTGATAGTGGTGCGGATTACACTCTCTTACCAAAAAGATATGCTGAAATACTTGGCATTGACCTGATTGATTGTGTGCCAAAAACAACGCTCGGTGTTGGTGGTTCAGAAACTGTTTATCTTTATAAATCACTCACCATAAGATTGGGTAAATGGCAAAAGAAAATTCCAGTTGGCTTTTTAGAACGGGATGATATACCTGCACTTTTAGGAAGATTAGAATTTATTGAGGCTTTAGAAGTAACTTTTAAGAATTTTAACACAATATTTAGAAAATAACTTGTCATAAATTCTATTCCATTGAGCATGACCCCCAAATCGCAATGGCATATCTGACACAAGAAGAGGGTAAAATAAAAATTAAGGCAGTAATAGGATAATTTTACCCAACCATAAACTAAAATTTAATAAGAGAATGACCAGTTAGTCAAAAAACTATTCAAAATTAAATAGCCACTATACATAATCTTGGAAAATACCCATTTTTCAAACAAACATCTCTTTTGAACGGCCTGACTGACCTTATCGGTTAGTGATTAGGTCATCTAATCGGCATTATGGTAGATAATTCACTCGGCAATTGGATTAATTGCCTATAAGACAATAGGTTAGATTGACCGATAGGCGGGCAGGGGGGCATACCGGGGGGCATACCGGTCGGCAGCCCATGGGCTTGCCGAGAGGACGGCTTTTTCGATGGCAGGTGGGGTAATCGAGTATGCCAGACGCGGCGCTCAAAATGATTTTTGACGATAAGAGTAATTTAAGTAGTTCGCCTGATAAACTAAGTTATTTTACCTTTCTCTTTATTGTTATTTCAAAAAAGAACTTATTTTGGTATTTTCAATTCGATTAACCTATTGGGGACTTTTATTCCCATATGCCTGGAATCTTATGTTGGCAGAATTTACATCTGCCATTGTGGACATTGTTTTCTAAAACGACAAAATGGGAACGATGGATTATGCGCTTATGACATTTAGGACAATAAGTTGAGTTGTATTTATGTCCGGGCACATTACCAATTGTTACATAGTCTAAGCCAACTTCTTTGGCAATTTTATGAGCGCGTTCTAATGTTGAAATTGGAGTTGGAGCAAGGTTAGTTAATTTATAATTGGGAAAGAAACGAGAAAAATGGAGTGGTGTTTCTTTGCCTAATGTGTCCCGAATCCAAGTGCACATTGCTCTGATGGTCGCGGTGTCGTCATTTAAGGTTGGTATGATTAGATTGACAATCTCCAGCCAAACATTCATTTCTTTAATAATCTTTAGGGTATTTAAGACGGGTTGTAATTTTGCTTCTGAGGCTTCGGTATAAAACTTATCTGTGAATCCTTTTAAGTCAATAGTTACCGCATCAGTATATTTTAATAATTCTCGTAAAGGTTCGGGATTAAGACTGCCGTTGGAGTGAAAAAGAATTTTTAGTCCTTTATCTTTGGCTAATTTGGCAATATCGTAGACATATTCATAAAAAGCAATCGGGTCATTATAAGTAAATGAGATAGTTTTGATTTGCTTTTTTAGGGCTAATGCCACGACAGATTCTGGCGGTAAATGTATCCAATCCATATCTTCGATTGACCTTTGGGAAAGATGCCAGTTGTGACAAAACTTACAACGAAAATTACATCCTGCAGTGCCAAGGCATAAAATATCTGTGCCCGGCAACATATGGAGTTGGGGTTCTTTTTCAATCGGGTCAATGTGCACCGCAGAAGGCTTTGAGTGGACAATGTTATATAGTTTTCCATCCCGATTTTCTCGATTTCGACAGACTCCGCGTTTTCCTTTGGAAATTATACAATTGCGAAAACAGACTTTACATTGCACCTTGGCATCAGTTAACTTTTCATAAAACATTGCTTCTCTTGGACTTGGTTGGGTTTGCTTTGCATCACATTGAGAACAGAAATTAACTAATAACATTGGTATCAGAATTAAGCGCGATAAGTTTCTAATAAATGACATACACATATTTTACATTATTTTGGTTTTTCGTCAAATAGTAAGATTAAATATTTTGTTGTAGAAGTTTTAAGGTTCTAAGTTTTCCGACATATCTTAAGAACGAGGATATGCTTATTTTCGAAAACAAACGAATATATTGCGGACTATTTTTTATCACGATAATTATAAACAGAGCTTTTGAGTTAGAAATATTCCTTATAAGCAAAAAGGGAGAAGATACCGCCGGTATGGATAAACAGAGGATTACAAAATCCTATGTGTTCTTTTTCTTTAAGCATCCCATAAAATGTTTTGCCAGTATAAACCGGGTCTAAAATTATTCCTTTTCGGGCTACTTGTTTTATAATTGCAATCTCTTCAGGATAGGGGATTGCATAACCTGGCCCAATATAACTATTGATAAGTTGAATGTCTGAGTCAGAAATATTGAATTTTCGCTCTAAAATCTGTTCTGATTCTTTAATTATATTCTTGACCTTCGTGATGAAATATTCGATAGTTTCATCAACCAGAATGCCATAAATTGGTGTTTCCAGACCAAAGATATATTTTCCCATTAAAAGGCCGGCATAAGTGCCACCAGAACCGACGGCACAAAAGATGGAGTCAATGCCTTGTAATTTTATATAACTTGCCATCTCTTCCATTGCATAAAGATAACCCAAAGCACCAATGCCATTTGAACCACCAGTGGGAATAAAATATGGATTAAGACCTTGCTTTTTGAAATCATCCATTAATTGATGGGCATAGTCTTCTTTTTTATCGTATTCTTTTGGAGATAAGAGATGAATCTCGGCACCAAAAAGATAATCGAGCAAAAGATTACCGTCGTATGTAGTATTATTTTTGCTTCTTACTTCTTGTTTCTTACTTTTCAAAATCACAACACCTTTTAATCCTAATTTTGCACAGCAGAACATTGTTGCCCGACAATGATTCGATTGGATTCCACCGCAAGTGATAATCACATCGCATTTCTTATTCAAAGCATCGGCTAAAAGGTATTCTAATTTCCGAATTTTATTTCCTGATGCTTCTAATCCAGTCAAATCATCACGTTTGATATGGATTTTAGTATTAGGTAGTATTCTGTCTAATACTTCAATCGGAGTTGGCTTATGGGCAAGATTTAAGGGCCGTAACATAGAATACCAAAAATGAAAAACCAAAAATTAAAAATACATATTAGAAATTAAGAATTATATTTGTTATTTTTTTTAATATTTAATTTCTGATTTTGATATTTAATTTTTAATGTATGATTTTTCTTTATTCCCAAGTATCTATCTGTGCTTTTTGTAAACTACCCGAGTAGTCAACATACACAGTCTTTAATTCTGAGAATATTTCATAGACTGTCCAGCCACCTTCACGATGGCCATTACCTGTATCTTTAACACCACCAAAAGGCAAGTGGCATTCAGCACCAATGGTTGGAGCATTAACATAAGTTATACCGGCTTGGATGTCTTCAATGGCACGAAAT
>JAOABV010000034.1 GCA_026418155.1 candidate division WOR-3 bacterium
ATACTATACAGTTTATGAGATTTAATTATAATGGATATGTGAAACAGGTCTTGAAATTAGCAAAAATTAATTCTTATACTATTTCTTCATTCAAGCAACTATTCTCGAGATTTTTCATTTTTTTCTTGACAAACAGTGTTTTTTTTCTATAGTATTTTCCAACTATGGAAATAAATACAACAAAAGCGTTTCAGTGCTTACAAATGAAGAATCTTTAGATAAATTATTATGGTTTATCAATATGTTCAGTTTATAAATATCTCGAAGACTCAACTGAAACGCGGAGTATAATATGAAAGGAGGTGAAGTATAATATGGCTAAAATTACCAAAGCTGCCTTAATAAAAAAACTTGCTGAGGGAGCGGAACTTCCCAAGAAATCAGCTGAGGCCTTCCTTAATACTTTAATTCAAACGATTATGACTGCGATGAAGAAAGGTGATAAAGTGGCGATTCCTGGATTCGGAACATTTATGATTCGAAAAACTAAAGCCCGCATCGGCCGTAATCCGGCTACTGGTGAAAAAATTAATATTCCTGCCAAGAAAAAAGCGGTATTCCGTCCAGGCAAAGAATTAAAAGAAATGGTTAAAAAAGCATAATACAAAACCCAACAGGGTAATGTTAAGGAAGGGGGCAGTAAAGATTCAAGACATCTTGACTGCACCCTTCCTTTTATCTACTCCAAAAACTTTAATTGCAATATAAAAATTTGGTAGGAGTGAATAGTCTATATTAAATTAAATATAAAAATATGTAATTATTACCTATTTCATTAGATTATACGGTCAGCAAAATGAGCTCAAAATTAACTGCCCTACGATTTGAGAGTAATCATCTCATTATTTTAGACCAGACGCAGCTTCCTCAAAAAGTTTGTTATCTTAGACTCAGAAATTATATAGAAGTAATTTCCGCAATAAAATCATTAAAGATTCGTGGCGCACCCTTAATTGGAGTTGCCGGTGCTTATGCTCTGGCTATGGAAGCAAACCGTAAAGTTACACATAGCCGAAATGATTTAAGGAAAATTGCCGAAAGAATAAAACTGGCACGGCCCACTGCGGTCAATCTGAGTTGGGCAATTAATCGGCTCTTACAAATCATTGATAATCCTCAAATCGATGATAAGAATTTATCATCGTTATTAATCTCTGAAGCGGTCAAAATTCATCTACGAGAACAATTAAACTCTTATCAAATGAGTGCCATCGGAGCTAATCTCATTAAGCATGACGATACGATTATGACAATATGTAATACAGGATGGCTTGCAACTCCCGGCATCGGCACGGCCTTAGGCGCAATTTTTATCGCACATCAACAAAAGAAAAATATCAAAGTGTATGTCTTAGAAACCAGACCTCTACTTCAAGGAGCACGACTTACTACCTTTGAACTTCTTAGCGCCCAAATTCCTTGTGTTCTGATTACAGACAATATGATGGCAAGTGTTATGGAGAAAGTAGACCTTGTTTTAGTGGGGGCGGACCGCATAGCGAAAAATGGAGACACGGCTAATAAAATTGGAACCTTAACTTTAGCCATTACTGCTCACTATTATCAAGTTCCCTTTTATGTCGTTGCCCCCAGTTCCAGTTTTGACCTAACTAAATTTTGCGGCAAAGAGATACCCGTTGAACTGCGAAACCCAAAAGAAGTAATTGATTGTGCCGAACATCAAGTGGCGCCAAGTAAAGTCAATGTGTATAACCCAGCATTTGATATTACGCCCCATAATCTAATTACTGGATTTGTTACGGAAAAAGGAATTATTCGACCACCTTACATAAGAAATATTGTGCGACAATTATCAAACTCTCCAATACAATCTTAAGCAATGCCTGTCAATGGTTAATCCGGCAGTTTTGATTTTTTTATTGGTTACTATCGGTACCGGCGATAGCCTACCACCTTTACCATTTGATAAATTATGGAAAATAGAAATGACTTATCAAGATACCTCGTTCAAGCGAGTTAAAATAGATTCTTTTTATATTCAGGTGCGCACCGGCAATATCTTCAGCGGAGATTTACTATTAAGCAAACTGCTCGGGAAAAAATTGTCCTTAAGTTTTTCATTACAAGGAGTCAATGACTACGATTTTAGTAGATTATTCAAGTATAATAGTACAATAAATCTTATTTGCCTGACAAAAAACTTTTTGCAGGAATTCGGTTTTGCTGTGCAGAAAAAAAAGCGGGTTTTCCGATATTATGATGGGGTAATATTATCTTATACCCCAACTTGGTTTATTGACATGGGGGCACTACAATTAAACGCCATTGTTCGAGGAACCAGATATTTTGATAGAACAGAGAAAAAAATTCTTTTAACTCATTCGAATTTCATTTTCAATTATCCAACTCTACTGGGTAATATTAATACTACGGCTCAAGGTATCTTCCAAAATCAGTTTTATAGCCTTATTAAATTTAATGATTTGATTACCTTGGGCGATAAATTTTTTATCAAACCTGAAGTCGCATATGATATTAAAAAAAGCCAACTGGGCGTTGGTTTGCATAGTGGGTTTCATCTGGGGAATTTCACATTGCTGACCAATTTTAGTAAAAATCAAACTGAAATATGCTATTTTGACACATTATATCAGCATATCTATCCCATCATAATCAATAACAACTTGGATTATCCAATAAATGATTGGTATGGCACTATCGCATTGTCTACCAAACACCATCAAATTTTGGTTCTTTATCAACAATCTCAATCTTATCTTACTTTCAATTTACAAGACTCCTGGTTAATTCTAACTAATAGCCAGAGTAAATTGCAACAATATACTTTTAAGTTACAGAATTATTGGCGGTTTCTTAATAGTTCTACTGTCTTAAGTTATACCCCTAATGAACTACCTGTTATCCCTAAATACTTTTTTGCCGAATCTCTGCAAGTAATATTTAATAATTTTGATATTAACCTTAGATTCCTTATTATGGGTAATCGGTATTTTTATCCGCAACGATTATTTTCTTATTGGGTCTTTACATCCGAAATTGGGTATAATCTAATTTTCTTATCCTCTCAATTTCGCTTAAGAAAATTGAGATTTTCTTTCTGTGCGGAAAACATTTTTAATCAGAAATATGAAATCCTTCCTAATAAATTTGATTTCGGTCGGAAACTTACTATTAGTTTAGCATATGCTCAATGAGTAAATCAAAAATCAATTCAGCAACTTTTAACCAAGTAATTTTAAAATCAATTCGATACATTCTCACTGAGATTTGTATAGCGCCGGTTTTTAATGCAAGGGCTAATTTATATTAACTGGGGGCTCTTATAATGAAATGAATACCATTTTTGAATCCGACCGATATTCCTCTGTGTTAATGCAGTTTTGCTCTGCTTGCGAGACCAGCCTTCACTCCTTTCCGCTCTATCGAGCATTGCCCAGGTTCTCAAAAACAGAGACTCTTTGGTATCGGAGATTCTTTTTCGCCTACACTGATTAAAATAACATTTTGAGACTCTGCGGTCAAATTGTAGAAATCAGTGAAATTTTGGAATTCCTTTCATAATAAAGTAATGCCGGCTAAACATTA
Source organism: candidate division WOR-3 bacterium (assembly GCA_026418155.1). Classification (NCBI taxonomy): domain Bacteria; kingdom Pseudomonadati; phylum Caldifarciminota; species Caldifarciminota bacterium. The sequence continues at coordinate 3,568 of JAOABV010000034.1, forward strand.
AGCGGTCGGAACTTTATTATTCTTATGAATGATTCTAATCTTAAACTTGCTCCACCCACTAAAACACCATCGATATCCGGCTGCGTCATTAAAATATCGATGTTTTCTGGGGTAACACTTCCGCCATAAAGGATTCTGATTTTATCGGCTGAGTCTTTGCTCCATTTTTTAGCGATATTTTCTCTAATATAACTATGAATTTCTTCTGCCTGGTCTGGAGTCGCAGTTTTTCCAGTCCCAATTGCCCAAACCGGCTCATAGGCTATGACCACATTATTTATATTATCGAGCGTCTTCAGTCCTGTTTCCAATTGTCTCTTCACTACACTTAAAGTTTGATTGTTCTCGCGCTCAGCAAGCGTTTCTCCAATACATAAGATTGGCTTTAGTCCAATTTGTAATGCAGTATGAAGTTTCTTATTAATTATCTCATCAGTTTCGGCAAAATATTGTCTTCGTTCTGAATGTCCTAAAATAACATATTGGCAGCCGAGTTCTTTAAGAAATTCACCTGAAATTTCACCGGTAAAAGCGCCTTTAATCTCCCAATGCATATTTTGTGCGCCGAGTCGAATATTAGAATTTTTGATTACTTCTGCTACCACAGATAAAGCAGTAAACGGTGGGCAAATTAATACCTCCGACTGGATTTCTTCCAATAGTGCTTCAACTAACGCTTGAGCAAACTCTTTGGCTTCTTGTGGTGATTTGTTCATTTTCCAGTTACCGGCAATAAGGGGTATTCTCATTTCAAACACATTTTCTAATTGTAATCTCAGATATCTTTTAATGCTTTGATGCCGGGGAGTTCTCTGCCTTCTAAAAATTCTAAGGAAGCGCCACCAGCCGTTGAAACAAAACTGACTTTATCTTTTAATCCTAATTTACTAAGACAAGCAACTGTATCACCACCACCAACAACAGAAGTTGCACCGGCCTTTGTCGCATCAGCAATAGCTAATCCGATTTCTCTACTACCATTGGCAAATTTATCAATTTCAAAGATTCCGATAGGTCCTGCCCAAACAATTGTCTGAGCCGATTTAATTATATCTTTGTAAATCTGACAAGTTTGCGGTCCGATATCAACACCTGACCAATTGGTTGGAATCTCGTTGGAATAAACCACTTGCGTATAGGCATCAGCCGCAATTTTTTCGGCAACTAAAACATCGGTTGGCAATTTTATCTTTTTTTCATTGAGTAAATTTCTCGTTTCTTCTAACATTTCAGGTTCAAAGATCGAATTGCCGATTTCATATCCCTGTGCCTTAAAGAAATTGAAAATCAGACCGCCACCAAGAAGAAGATGGTCAACTTTCTTTGACAGATTTTTAATGACCCCGAGTTTGTCAGTTATCTTGGCTCCGCCGATAATAGCAACATAAGGATGCTTTGGTGATTCGACCACATAACTGAGATATTCAATCTCTTTTTCCATTAAAAATCCGGCTGCTGGATTATCGAAATATCGGGTAACACCTTCGGTGGAACTATGAGCTCGATGGGCAGTAGCAAATGCATCGTTTACATATATTTCTCCTAATTCTGCCAGCGCTTTAGCAAAGGTAGGGTCATTTTTCTCTTCTTCTGGATGAAATCTCAAATTTTCCAAAAGCACAACATCTCCAGGTTTTGCTCTTTCAATAACACCTTTCACATTCGGGCCGATACAATCTTCAGTAAAAAGCACTTCTTTATTAATCAATTGCGACAGTTTTGTTGCCACTGGTTTTAACGAATATTTCGGGTCAGGTTTACCTTTAGGCTTGCCTAAATGCGACATTAGAATCGCAATACCATTCTGCTCGATGATATATTCAATTGTTGGTAATGCTGCGCGAATGCGCGTATCGTCACTAATTTCGCCGGTAGATGAAAGTGGTACATTAAAATCAACCCGCACTAAAACTTTCTTATTTTTTACTTCTAAATCTCTAATGGATAGTTTTTTCATAACTTAGCTACTTATGTGAAATAATATATTCAATTAAATCAATCACTCGACAAGTATAGCCCCATTCGTTGTCATACCAAGCAAAGAGTTTAACTAAGTTTTTATCAATCACCGCAGTAAGCGTGGAATCAAAGATTGCGGAATAAGGACTTCCGGTAAAATCGATTGAAACTAAAGGCTCAGTTAGATATTGGATATATTTTTTCATTGGTCCATTGCAAGCCTTTTCAAATGCCATATTAACTTCTTCTTTAGTTGTTTCTTTTTCCACGACGCAAGACAAGTCAACCAAGGAGACATCAGCCGTTGGCACACGAATGGCAGTGCCGTCAATTTTCCCTTTAAGTTCCGGAAAGACTACTCCAATAAGTTTTGCGGCACCAGTCGAAGTTGGAATCATTGACATCGCACCGGCTCGAGCGCGTCGTAAATCTTTATGCGGTGCATCTAAGATATTCTGGTCATTAGTATAAGCATGAATTGTTGTCATATATCCGCGCTGAATCTTGAAATTTTCGTGTAGAACCTTTGCTATTGGCACGACACAATTAGTCGTGCAGGAAGCATTCGAAATAATCTGGTCGGTTTTGGGGTCATAAATCTGTTCGTTCACACCCATCACAATTGATTTTACAGGTGTTTCACCTTTTGGTGGTGCCGTGATAATAACTTTTTTGGCACCAGCATCAAGATGAGCTTTAGATTTTTCGTAGGAAGTAAAAGCTCCACTGGATTCCACGACAATCTCAATACCTAAATCTTTCCAGGGAAGTTTTGAAGGGTCTTTTTCCGAAAACGCCTTGATTTCTTTATCATTAACCAGAAAGGAATCTGCTTTGGCAACCACAGTGCCATTAAATGTCCGATGGACGGAATCATATTTAAACAGATGAGCCAGGGTTTTAGCGTCAGTAATATCATTAACTGCGACAATGTCAAAATTTTTATTATTGAGACCGGCTCTTAATACTAATCGGCCAATTCGACCAAAGCCATTAATTGCTACTTTTACTGCCATAAGTTCCTCCTAAATGAATAATTATTTTTTATTCTATTTTTGCAATATTTTTGAGAATAAACTAAAAACATTTTTAATATTGCCAATTAACTAAACAAGTTATTCTGCAAGCATTAATTCATAAATTATATAAGTTTATAATTAAGTTTATAGTTTATAATATAAATCCATAAGTTTATAATATAAATCAAAATGTCTTAAAAGTCAATCTTTTTCTGTATTCCGTAAAAGTATCACCAACATCAGATTAGTCGAAGTATAATTTAATAAAATCTAATTTTCTTTGTTAAATTTAATCGTTTTTATGAAATACACTTTACAATTATTAATTTTTGATTACAATAGAAATTGTCTTTGGGGGATCGTCTAACGGCAGGACTGCAGACTCTGGATCTGCGTATCGGGGTTCGAATCCCTGTCCCCCAGATAAAAATAAAAAATTAACTATCAAAATTAGAAAGCGTGTCAGCAAAATCGAAAGTATCATTTATGGCATAATAAATTGATAAAGATAAAATGGATTACCGTATCTATTCATTAATTGCTTTATTATTTTGGGGACTATGGGCATATTTTTCTAAGGTTCTAACTAAAAGTCTTATTACCGAACATTTAGCATTTTTCACTTCAATCGGTGCCTGGCTTGCTATAGCCATTTATGCCTTGATAAGAACTAAGATATATTTTAGCCTCAATTCGTTCTGGGCAATTCTCGTTGGTATTTCTGCTTCAATTGCAACATTAGCGTTTTATATCGCCCTATCTAAAGGGCCGGCTTGTGTTGTCGTGCCTTTAACTGGATTATATATTGTTGTGCCGGTAATTTTAGCTTACATATTTTTATCTGAACCACTAACACTAAATCACATCATCGGTATTATCACTGCAATAATTGCAATCTTCTTTTTATCCCGATAGGAGATATAAGAAATATAATCGAATTTTAAGAAATATAATCAAATTTAGGGGAAAATTGGGAATAAGGTATTTTGTTTGGTATTATAAAAATCTGGCACCAATTAAACGAGCCAGAAATATAATCAAATCTTGTGGAAAATCGGAAATATGGTCTTTATGTGTATAATAAAAATGTCGGCACTAATCAAATGAGCCACTGGCCTATTTGACCGAAAAGGCAAAGGATTCGGCGACTTTATCTGCTATCCTATTGACTATCGTAAGGTTAAATCATTCGGTCACCTAAAGGGCAATCGAAATATCTGTAGATTGGGCGGTCAGAAGGGTAAGCCGGCGGGTTGCCGAGGGGTATGCCCTCCGGCCTGCCCCCTGGCTTGCTGACCGGCTTGCCTGTTAGACGGCTGAGGATGTCAGGGGAGCCGATAGTTAAAGGAAAAGTATAATTGAGTTGATTACAGATTATCTATTAAAAAAAACGTCTGGATGGGTCATCAAAACTGAACGGTAAAGAATATGCTTATCTTTAATTTACACAATTTCAATCAACATCGACAATATCTCTTTGAAGCGTTGTCCAAAATTAATTTAGCGGTTGATTTCTGCTATTTAGAAAAAATCGAGACCCTGCATTTAGTTCGTGGTCACAGAAAAAAATGTGTCTTATCTGTGTTTATCTACGACCAAAGGCTTACTTGCTGATATTTTTACACTTAATACCGAATTAACTAATTTATTGATGCGTGTTTGTGCGGTCGGCTCATTTACCATCGATTCGATTGGAAAAGTTGTCTCTTCAAGGATTGTTACATCTTGAAATCCACTCTTTTTTATTATCTCAATATATTTTTTCTTTCTTGTGGCGCCAGATAAGCAACTGAGATAACCTTCAACCGAATTCTTAATTACCGTGGGAAGTTCTTTTTCTAACATTATATCTGCAACTATTATTTTTCCACCTGGTTTCAGGACTCGAAAAGCTTCTTGGAATACTTTCCTTTTATTAGGCGAAAGATTAATCACACAATTGGAAATTATGACATCTATTGAATTATCCGCAACCGGCAAGTTTTCAATTTCTCCGAGACGAAACTCAACATTTTTATAGCCACCTTTTTGCGCATTTGTTCGTGCTTTCTCGATCATCTCAGGAGTCATATCGACTCCGATGACCTTACCTTTCATTCCGACTTTTCTCGCAGCCAGCAACACATCCAATCCGGCACCTGAGCCAAGGTCGAGTACCACATCACCTCTTTTTATTGATGCGAAAGCAAGTGGATTTCCACATCCCAGACTGAGATTAGCATCTTTGGGAACTGCTCGTATTTCTTTTTCGGTATACCCAATCTTTTTACTAATATCTAATGCACTAACTGTTTTGCAACAAGATTGAGTTAAAGCACAACAGGAAGAATTCTCTTTAGCAATTTTAGCATATCTTTGACGGACAATCTTTTTTATTTCGTTCGTCTTTTTCATTTTCTTAATTCTTCAAATTAGTATCGCACCAAAAAAGAGTTTTTAATGCGTTGTTCGTTATGTTTAAGCAGTCACAATTATTGAACTGCCTTTTTTTGTAATCGTTCCCATCGTTGGTTCACTTCATTCTGAAATGCTTCCAGAAGATATTTGTTCTCAGGTTTAAACAAATGTCGGAACCGGTCTTGCCCTTTCAACCACTCTTCGACCGGTCTTTTTTCTTTTGGGATATAATTGATTTTATAAGAGCCGCCTTCCCATTCATACAATGGCCAGAAACAAGTTTCGACAGCGAGTTTCGCCATTTCAATTGTTTTGGCTGAAGGGTAACCCCAACCTAATGGACAAGGAACTAAAACATTAATAAAACTTGAACCTTGAATTGAGAGCGCTTTACGAACTTTATTGGCTAAATCATTCCAATTCCAGACTGTTGCTTGTGCTGCATAGGGGATATCATGTGCAATCATTATTTCAACAATATCTTTACGCCATCGGAGTTTACCGGGTTGAACTTTTCCCACGGGTGATGTTGTGGTATGTGCTCCCAGTGGTGTTGCTGATGACCGTTGGATTCCAGTATTCATATAGGCTTGATTATCTAAACAAACATATAAGAAGCGGTGATTCCTTTCCACAGCACCGGATAGCGCTTGGAAACCAATATCATAAGTTCCACCGTCACCGCCAAAAGCAATAAAATTAATATTTTCGGTTATTTCACCCCGGCGTTTAAATGTATTATATGCGGCCTCAATTCCGGAGATGGTGGCTGCAGCATTTTCAAAGGCATTATGAAACATTGGTACCTGCCAGGCAGTATGCGGATATATTGTTGAAACAATCTCTAAACATCCAGTCGGCATTACGCAGACTACGGGTTTGATTGCCGCCAGTAAGACTTGTCTTACTGCTAAGACTTCACCACAGCCAGTACAAGCCCTGTGACCTGGTGAAAACAATTCCGGTTCTTTAGCAAGTTCTTTAATTGATGGCATTATTACCTCACTCTCATTGCTGACATTTCATAAAAAGTGTTTTATCTATTAGCATTATTGTTCACTCTTTCTTTGGCAAGTCCATTAATTGACAGCATTATTAACTTGCCTTCGTTTTGACATCTGATATAAAATTCTCTAACTATTTGCATTATTTATCTTACTCCAATATACGACACTTCATCTTTTATTTTGCCCGTTTCTTTAATTTGGAACAACTCATCAAACACCATTTTAATATCATCTTGAGATATTTCACGGCCTCCTAATCCATAAACATAAGATGGCGTCAGTGGTTTTGGGTTTATGTTATAAAGTGCAGCCCGAACCTCGGTTGCTAATGGACTGATATAGGAATTCATCGATTCCACACGGTCTAAGATACCGACTACTTTAAATTTCTTAAAGATTTCTGCCATTTTTTTATAGAGCAATGGTCGGAAAATGCGTAATTTGACGACCCCAACTTTTTTGCCTTGTTCTCGTAACTCATCAACTACAATTTTTGCTGTGCCGACAGTTGAGCCCATTGCTAAGATAACGATTTCAGCATCTTCGGTCCGATACTCATCAATCACCGGGTATTTTCTACCAAATTTCTTAGCATATTCTTCAATTACATCTTCAATAATTGGTAATACTTGTCTCATGCCTTCGGCTTCAGCCCGTTTGTGTTCAAAATAGGAATCAGTAAGACACGCTGGACTAACCGTAATTGGATTTTTGACATCTAAAAGCGAATAATTGGGCTTAAATTTACCGACAAAATTGCGAACCTCAACATCTTCTAATACTTCTATTCGTTCCATACAATGAGAGAGAATAAATCCATCAATGGCGACAATTACAGGGAGAAAAGCTTTTTCCGCGATCTTTACTGCTTGAATCACACTGTCATAACCTTCTTGGGAACTTTCACAAAAAATTTGAATCCAACCCGAATCGCGCGACGCCACTGAATCAGAATGGTCGCAATGAATATTCAATGGTGAGGATAATGAACGGGAAGCAACGCACATCACTATCGGCAATCTCAAACCAGAAGCAATAAATAACATCTCATGCATTAAAGCCAGTCCTTGTGACGCAGTTGCGGTCATTGCTCGGGCACCAGCAGCCGCAGCGCCAATGCACGCGCTCATTGCTGAATGTTCTGATTCCACTGGAATATATTCTGTATCGACCAACCCATCTGCAACAAAACTGGAAAAGATTTGGACAATTTCAGTTGATGGTGTAATCGGGTATGCGGCGACAACATCAGGATTACATTGTTTCATCGCATACGCCATTGCTTCGTTGCCAGTTTTGGCGACAATCATTTTCGCTCCTTTATCATTTGATTTAGTCGCACAATCATTCTGAACAATGCAAAGCATTCGTAATCCCTGTTAGAAGCATCCATTGCATTCCTATAGGCAAAAGAATAGAATGTGGTTGGAACACTAATCATTTTTTCTCCTTTTCCATTGTAATGGCTTGAACTTTTTTCGGGCAAACTTCAGCACAGATGCCACAGCCTTTACAATAATCATAATTGATTCCTTGATGTTTTCCGTCTTTTAAGATAATTGCGGCATCTGGACAATAAATCCAGCAGGTCAGACAATTGATACATTTTTCTTTATGCCATACTGGCCGGAAACTACGCCAGGCACCAGTTTTATTTTCTAAAATTGCCTTGGTGTCTGTTAAAATTGCTCCGCAAGGCAGTTCTTTCCAAGATTTTAATTTAGCCATATTTTTGCTCCATATTATGAGTACAACGATAAACAATCCCGACAAAAATTTTATCACTCCATTCGGTTGTCATCGTGATAATGATTTCTCTTAACATTCAGATTTTACTTCTTCGTAAGCACGTCTAATTGATTCCAAATTTCCTTTAATAATCTCATCGCGACCACGAAACTTAGCACTCAATTTATGTTTAATTGACTCCATCATCGTGTCATAATTAAAAATTCCAGTGACTTTTACTAAAGCACCGAGCATCGGTGTATTAGGTACATCCCGACCTATTGTCTCTAAAGCAATTTTGGAAGCATTAACACAGTATATCTTAATTTTGCGATTATCTAAATTATAATGTTTTTTTAGTTGTTCTGGAGTTTCTTCGGTATTAACCAACAAAATACCGTCTTCTTTGAGTCCGTCAACAACATTAGCAACTTCTATCAGAGTAGGGTCTAAAACTACGACAATATCTGGTTCTTTGATGCCGGCGTGCGTTCGAATCTCTTTATCCGATAATCGGTTAAAAGCAACGACTGGTGCACCCATTCGTTCCGGTCCGTATTCAGGAAATGCTTGAATATACATTCCGGTTTCCAAGGCAGCTTCGCCAAACAAGAGCGCGGCGGTTTTGGCACCCTGACCACCGCGACCATGCCAGCGAATCTCTAATAATTTTTTACAAACATTAGTTGTCATTTTATACTCCTGTAATTCAAAATTTAGTAACATTCATCATAAGACTTTTTTCAGAAAAAAAGAAGATATAGCCATTTTTTAGGCATATGGGATTATTTGTAATTTGTTAGGTGTAGTATCTCCTTCCGAATTCATCTCATATTTAAGATACGAATCTATTTAGCGTCTAATCTATTTCTATTATTGTCCATTCTAATATTCTTACTATTTAGGTGATTGAGTCCAAATCGTTTTCAAATTTGCTCTTTCAATTGCCATAACAACTGACGGTGATTTCGCTTGCGAACGGTGAGGGGTATTTTTAGGTAACAGATAACCTTCACCTTGTTTAAGTTTAACTGTCTCGTTTTCCAGTTCGATTTCAATTTCACCGCTAATTACAAAGAAGATTTCGTCGCCGTCGTGTTTATGGAACTTATATTGTCCATGGAATAAAGCCAGCAAAATATGGAAACCATTCATCCGGGCAACTTCAATTGGTTCCCATGGTGTAGTCAACTTCTGGGCTAAACTTGCAAAATCAATTTTGGGCATAACAATAAATTTTACAATAAAATATCAGTTTGTCAATTGTAAAAGAGTCATAGGTAAAAAACTTCTTAAGGTATAAAATTACGGATTTTTCCTGATTAATCTTGTAACCCTTGGGTTGATTAGCGGCTAAAAGATTTAGCATCTTTATTAGTAAAAATTAAATTTTGTAAAATTTTTGCCTGATGCTTGACTATTCTGAAAGTTTAATTATAATAATCTATCTCATATGAAAATCAAACTCTCTGCTTCAATTATTATATTGTTAATAACATCTATTTTAGTCTTTTTCCTTGACCAAATAACCAAGATTTTTGTATCTACTTATTTAACAGTACATACACCAGTCAGAGTCTTAGGTGATTTTGGTCGTTTAGTCTTAACCTACAATAAGGGGATTATCTTTGGTATTCCAGTTCGTAGTCACATCATTTATTATGTTCTTCCTTTTGCCGTTGTCTTTATTGTCATCTATTTTGCTATAAAAAATAAAACCAAATTCTTTTCCGTGGCGTATGGATTAATCTTAGGAGGTGCATTGGGAAATCTGTTAGACCGGATTCGGTTGGGCTATGTCATTGATTTTATTGATATTGGTATCAAACATCTTCGCTGGCCAACTTTTAATATCGCCGATGCTACCTTAGTCATTGGTCTTATAATGATAATTGCTAAAGAAGTCTTGCAACCCAAACCACAAACAACAACTACTGCGACTAAAGTTTTATTAACTAAGAATGAATCCCAAGATGACACATAATTGAACAAGGAAGTTTAGTAAATTTGAGTTGTGAGTTGAAACATTGAGTTTTCAATAGAGATGGAAGTATACTTAAATAACAACGCAACGACAAAAGTTGACCCTGAGGTTTTACAAGCAATGCTTCCTTATTTACAAGAGAATTATGGCAACCCTTCTAATCTCCATTCATTTGGCAGAGAAGCCCGAGAAGCATTAGAACAAGCCCGAGAAGAAGTTGCCAATTTTATTAAAGCAAAACCCGAAGAAATCTATTTTACTTCTGGTGGCACAGAATCGAATAATTGGGCAATAAAAGGCATTTTACGAGCGAATTTTAATAAAGGCAATCATATTATTGTCTCCTCGATTGAACATAAATCAGTTCTTCAGCCAGTTGAGTTTTTAGAAAAGATGCGTTATATTGAAACAACCTATCTAAGTGTTGACCAATATGGTTTAGTCGACCCAGACGAACTTACACGCGTAATTTCCCAAAACACAATTTTAGTCTCGGTAATGCATTGTAATAATGAAGTTGGTACAATTCAACCCATAAAAGAACTATGTGACATTGCTCATAAAAATGGGGTCTATTTTCATACGGATGCGGTTGCTTCCGCAGGACAAATCCCTTTAGATGTAAATGAACTCGGAGTTGACTTATTAACTATCTCCGCACATAAAATTCATGGTCCTAAAGGGATTGGCGCATTATATATTAGAGAAGGAACTAAGATTGAAAGAATTATCTATGGCGGTGAACAGGAAAGAGAGATGCGTGCTGGAACAGAAAATGTTCCTGGTATTGTTGGATTTGGTAAGGCAACTGTCATTGCCCAAACCGAATTTGAAAAGAACACACCACAAAAAATTGCCTCTTTACGCGATTATTTTGAAGAAGCAATAACGAGTCAAATTCCTGATGTAAAAGTTAATGGCCATCCAACTCTACGGTCTTGTAGTATCTCAAACCTATCCTTTGCTAATGTTAATAATAGAGAATTAATTGAGAGATTAGATAAATACGGAATTAAGGTATCTGCTGGTTCGGCTTGTGAAACGAGCAAGAATTTAACATCTCATGTGTTAAAAGCAATGAAGATTGAAAGCAAATATCTCGACTCGCAAGTGCGTTTTGGCTTAAGCAAATATACGACTAAAGAAGAAATTGACTATACGATTGATATATTAGTAAAATTAGTTAAAAGCAATGAATCTTGAGAGCAAATATCTTTACTCACAAGTTCGCTTTGGCTTACGGAAATATCCAACTAAACAGGAAATTGATTATACGATAGAAATTTTAATAAAATTAGTCCAAGAACCCAGTTGTATATGAAATACTGTAAATATCTGGATAATAACTTTCACGAGTCTAATGATACAATTTAAGAGTTTAATAAAATTAATCAAGTCAGTTAAACTACAATGAAGCGCCGAATATATTTAGACAATAACTCAACAACTCCGATTGCGCCCGAAGTATTAGAGGCAATGTTGCCTTATTATTCTGAATATTATGCCAATCCCTCAAGTCCACATTCTTGGGGACGAAAGACTCGTGAGGCAATTGAACAAGCCCGTGCTGAAGTTGCCCAGTTGATTAATGCCAAACCCGAAGAGATTATCTTTACTGCCAGTGGCACTGAAGCCAATAACTTAGCCATTAGAGGTGTTGCTCATGCCTTAATTGGTAAAGGCAATCACCTTATCATTTCCAGCATTGAACATAGTTCAATATTAAATTCGCTATATCTAATAGAAAAATGGCAAATGGGCACTTACACAAAATTACCTGTTAACCATTTTGGATTAGTTGACCCAACTCAGTTAGAATCGGCGATAACCAGACAAACGATTTTAATATCAATAATGCATAGCAATAATGAAATCGGCACAATTCAACCGATAAAGAAATTATGTGATATTGCTCATAAGTATGGTGTCTATTTTCATACTGATGCGGTTGCCTCTGCTGGCAAACTACCAATAGATGTAAAAGAACTGGGTGTGGATTTAATGACAATTTCGGCTCATAAACTTCACGGACCAAAAGGAGTTGGTGCCTTATATGTCAAAGAAGGAACTAAGATTGAAGGAATCATTCTTGGGGGCATGCAAGAGAAGTCTTTAAGAGGTGGAACGGAAAATCTCCCGGGGATAGTCGGCTTTGGTAAAGCCGCAGTTTTAGCCCGCAGAGAATTAGAGCAAGACATTCCTAAAAAGATTGAAACCTTAAGAAATTTTCTGGAATTAAATATCCGAATGCGTATTCCTGAAATCCGATTAAACGGTCATCCCACTCAAAGACTCTGCAATACCTTAAATGTCTCAATTGCTTATGTTGAAGGTGAGGCACTGTTAATGAATTTAGATTTAGAAGGAATTGCGGTATCAGCCGGTTCCGCCTGTGCCTCTGGACGTTCGGAACCATCTCATGTCTTAAAGGCAATTGGTGTTGAAGAAAAATACATCAACTCACCAATTCGTTTTAGTCTGGATAAGAATACAACAAAAGAAGATATTGATTATACTATCGAGACATTAGTAAAAGTAGTTGAGCGGTTAAGAACAATCTCGCCACTTTGGAAAAAGTGTAAAAACTAAAACAGAGAAAACTTTACTTCCGATATTACGAATTTTGAGAACTCACAAATTAGAATTAAATACTTGTTAGTGTGAATAGGTTTTATTTGATTTGATATTATTATCGAAACATCAAATACCAGTCGGCTCATAGAGTATAGAATAATTCTTTGTTGGAGAACAATTAGATACCAAAGATAACCCGCTGCCTCATTATCATCATTCATTTCTTGAATATAAGATAGATTAATTATAATGGTTGGTAACAATCAGACATCAAAGATAACCGTTGCCTTATAACCCTCGTCCGTCTTTTGAATATTAAACATATGATAAGTAGGAGTCTTAATCTCAATCTTTACCTGATGTCTATTCTTATCAAACTTCTCACCGGCGATAATTGCAAACAACTGATTATTTTCAATCTTGATATCCTTAACTTCTTTGGCAACAAAATATTCAGTAGCAAAGATAAAGAGCAGTTCTCGAAACCAATCAAAGAACAATTCTTCCAAAGAAGAAGAGGAAATATTGATTGCTCTATTTTCTTTTATTTCAACTGATTTCAAATCTAAGATATTATCAAAGATTGCAAAAAGGCCATTAGCAAACAATTCGGCTAAATCTTTGCCATAGATTTCCACTCCTAAATCTGAAGTATGGTTCA
>JAOABV010000035.1 GCA_026418155.1 candidate division WOR-3 bacterium
AAGATGCCGGACCTAAACCAAGGGGGCGAACTTTCGCCCCCTTGTCTTTTTAGGAGATGGTGTATCTTGGCGTGGGGTAGCAGTAATAGGGCTAGGGCGGGGCTAGCCCCATCTTAACCCAATCCTAATATATTGCAAAGACTATCTTACCAGATATTCGGCATATTAGGTCGCCTACTGGTTAGACTAAATCGTCTATCAAAATGTCTTAAAATATCTATTTCTTTATCCCCAAAACCTCTATTATAATAATCTATTGTCCGAAGCACCTCTTTTTGTTTAATAGATAGTTTTAAGAGTGGTTGGAAAGCAAGTCTTTCGAAAAATCTTAAGATAAATTAGACAGAAAATTTGTTAGATGCTAATTTATCTTGAACTGGTTTCAGGAACTATTTTATGCGAGTAAAACTATTTTCTCTATTGAACTTTTGAACCTTTGAACTCAACCTTTTCTCAACACTTGATTACGCGTGTATTTTATATTACTTATCTCTATTTATCTTTGAACTTCTGCACTTTTTATCATTTTAAACTCGTTTGAAAGCTTCCATTTATTTCTTATTCTGAGCCCAACGAGACACGAACAAAATAAATAACCTCCTCTGCAAATATTCGTGAGCAGTCGTTCTTTAGAATCTCAAATTTTCCTACTTTCTTCTGTCTCTGAGCCCGGTATGAGAAGAATCTCAAAAAATATTTTTAGGAACTGATATTATTCGTTTGTTATGGCCAACTACGAGTCTTTTCTCAATATTCTTTGAACAAATTACCTCTTAAAAGTTCCCGAGCAATTACTAATCTTTGGATTTCGTTTGTGCCTTCATAGATTTGGGTAATTTTCGCATCGCGCATCATCTTTTCTACAGGATAATCTTTCATATAGCCATAGCCGCCAAATAATTGCACCGCCTCAATAGTAACTTGCATTGCAACATCCGAAGCAAAAAGTTTTGCCATTGAAGAGTATCCCGCAATATCTTTAGCACCAGAATCTGCGTGCTTTGCTGCGGCATACACTAAAGCTCTTGCCGCTTCAATCTTAGTTGCCATCTCGGCTAATCTAAATTGAATACCTTGCAAAGATGCAATCGGAGCACCGAACTGAACTCGCTTTTGAGTATATTCAGTTGCCGCTTCTAAAGCACCTTGCGCAATTCCCAATGCTTGGGCACCAACACCAGGGCGCGTTCGGTCAAATGTCCGCATCGCAGTAATAAAACCTGTTCCTTCGGGACCAATCCGATTTTCTACAGGCACCCGACAATCTTGGAATATCAACTCTGTTGTTATTGAGGCTCTTATTCCCATCTTATTTTCGTGTTTACCAAAAGTAAAGCCCGGGGTACCTTTCTCCACAATAAATGCTGAAAGACCTCTGCCACCGCGTTCTGGATTGGTGCTGGCAATAATTGTATAAAGATGAGCCACTTCACCATTAGTAATAAAATGCTTTGTGCCATTAAGCACATAATAATCGCCATCTCTTACTGCAGTCGTTTGAATACTGGAAGCATCCGAACCAGCATTAGGTTCAGTAAGCCCAAAAGCGCCAATCCATTCACCGGACGCCATCTTGGGCAGATATTTTTTCTTCTGTTCTTCAGATGCGGAAAGGATTATCGGATAAGCCGCAAGCCCATTTGCTGCATAACAGACACCAACACCGCCACAAATGCGTGAGATTTCTTCTACGACTAAACACATTTCAAAAACGCCGCCACCCGCTCCACCGTATTCTTCTGGTATATAAATGCCCAATAACCCGGCTTGAGAAAATTCTTTCATAATCTCATACGGAAATTCGCCTTTTTCATCTAATTCTTGACGCACTGGTTTTACTTTTTCTTCGGCAATTTGCCGGGCTAATTTCTTAATTGCCTTTTGCTCATCAGTTAAAAAATAGTTCATAATGCCTCCAATTGCTAAAGCGTAAAATAATACCTATCTTATCCATTTTTCGTAAAAAGTCAAACTGCTCATCTCATATAATCAGTGATAGCATTAATAATTTTGTGTAAATTCTTTCTTCTTCCATTAGGTGTGTTTTCCTTTTCTTCATATTATTAAAATTGTCCATAATAGGAGAACACACCTTTATTTTTAACATCTCAAGCCTAAATTTACACAAAATATTATACACTATCTCTCTTTATAATCGGTTATAATTATATTCTGTTATATCCAATTTTTACATCCAATAGTTAATATAATCAATGTAGAATAATCTTAGGGATGACTATTTTATAGACCTTTTGTAAAAGTTCGTAAAGTAAATCGGCAACTTCTTGAAATTTTTCTAAAGGTCCGCCAAAAGGGTCAGGTATCTCTTTACTCTCTTCGCCAACATACTCTGTAATAAGAAAGGTCCGATTTTTCGCCAAGGGCACAAGTTCTAATACTCGGTCCTTATGTTTATTTTCCATTACTAAAATCAAATCGGCTAAATCAATTCTTTCTTTAGTTAAAGGATAGGAAAGATGATGTCTAATATCAACACCATATTTCTTTACTGCTTGTTGAGCAAATTCTGAAGGAACATTGCCTTTAGTCGCATTTGTGCCTGCAGAAAGAGTTAAGATATTGATTTCGGATTTTTTTATGGCGCGAGATTTTTCTAATAGTTTATCAAAAATACCTTTTGCCATTGGACTTCGACAAGAATTACCTGTGCAAACAAAAAGAATCGTCCAACTATCGGGTTGATGAATTTTAGTCTTTAATTTCTTCCTTATCACGGGTTCACCCAATCAGTTCGTTAGTAGTGTTATCCGTCTGATGAATCTTTGCTTGGGAGTGCTTCTTCAATTTACCTCGCCAATTTCCGTCCAATAATAGAAATGTGGTTAAACTTGGTTTTTATCCTCTTTTTCATATTATACCTTAATACCATTCGATAATAGATGTTCGTAAAGTTTGGTTTTATTCCGTTTTTTCAATACCATTTTACCAATATCCGTTTGATTATTGATTTGTTGTTAAACTTAGTTTCGGTATACTTTTTCATATTCTGTTCCCAATATCATTCGATAATAGATGTTCGGAAAATTTGGTTTTATTCTGTTTGTCATACTATTTTACCAATATCTGTTCGATAAGAGATATGTTATTAAACTAAGTTTCTATTTTCTTTTTCATATTATGCCTCAATGCCATCGATAATAGATGTCCTTAAAATTGGGTTTTATTCTGTTTCTTATACCATTTTACCAATATCCGTTCGATAATAAATGCCATCAAACCAAATATTTTTTAACGCCCTGTAAGATTTTTCACGAGCTTCAGATAAAGTTTTTCCAATACCAGTAACTGCAAGAACTCGACCGCCGTTAGTATAATACCGATTGTCCTCTTTTTTCGTTCCACAGTGAAAGATAAACACATCTTCCTTGTCTTGTAGAACACCGGTAATTAATTTTCCTTTCTCGTAATGTTCTGGATAACCGGCTGATGCTGCAATAACTGTTAAGCCGAACATTTTTTTCCAGTCAAGAGTTTTGAGGGTTCCTTCGATAGTTTGAAAACATAATTCAATTAAGTCATTCTTTAATAACGGTAATAACACTTCAGCTTCAGGGTCCCCCCAACGGCAATTAAACTCAAGAATATAGAAATTTTCACCGCTTAATATCAAACCGGCATAAATAATTCCTTTGTATTCAATGCTCTCTTTCTTTAATGCAGAAAGTAATGGTGCAAATAATTGGGTTTTGAATTTGTTTAGCCAATCTTGACTTAATTCTGGAATTGGTGCATAAGACCCCATTCCACCGGTATTGGGACCTTTGTTGCCATTGAGTAACGGCTTATGGTCCCGCGCTGGAATTAAAGGAATAATCGTATCAGCATCAGTAATTGCCAGCATCGACACTTCTTGCCCATAAATATAATCTTCAATTACAATCTTTTCTCCAGCCAAACCAAAGGCTTTCTTATCTAAAATGCGTTCGATAACAGATAACGCATCGTTCTTATTTTTAGTAATAATCGCACCTTTACCCGCAGCCAAACCATCAACTTTAATAACTAACGGAAAATTTTTCTGCGCAATATATTTTTGGGCTGATGCTGAACTGGTAAAGACTTCAAATTCTGGTATCGGTAAATTGTATTTCCGACAAAATTGCTTGGCAAACGCCTTAGATGTCTCCAATTGTGCTGCTCTTTGATTAGGACCAAAAATTTTCAAACCCGATTTGGTAAATTCATTCACTATCCCCAATCCTAAAGGCACTTCTGGACCAACTATTGTTAAATCAATCTTATTTCGTTGAGCAAACTCTCTGAGCCCGAAAATATCATCGACTTTAATCGGAACACACTGAGCAATATTAGAAATACCAGCATTGCCCGGGGCACAATAAATAATACATTCCGATTGTCGTAATTTCCAAACTAACGCGTGCTCACGACCACCAGCACCAATAACCAAAACTTTTGTTTTCATACTTCTTAATCTATACAGTCGGTCTTAATGCGGTTTGAGTTCATAATACTCAAATCCTTTTTGTCTATGCCACTCTTTAGGTGACCTGAAATATTCTCTAATCTCGCGATGTTCAGCATCAGTTAAATAGGTTATTGACTTGGGAATCGCATCCGATAATGCCGATTGAATATTAGTTAAGGAATAGAGCGTAACTCCTTGTGCTTTTAAGGTTGCTTCACTATTTTGCTGACGGTCAAAAACCACAAAACACTTATCAACTTTACCTCCTAATGCTCGAATCTCTTCAAAAACCTTAGTTTTCGTCCAACCGGCAACGATTGTGTCATCTACCACCAGCACATTTTTATGAAGCAATTGGGCACTGTTAATACCTTCTAATAGTTTTGCTTCTGGATATCGTTTTTCTCTCCGCGCAAAAAACATTGGTTTAGAAAGTTTGTGCGCAATCAAACTGGCTAAAGTAATACTACCGGCTTCAATACCGCAAACTAAATCAAAATCCAGATTTTCTAAGACCAGCATTGAGGTTGCAACAATAAAATCAAAGACCGTCGGATAAGCCGGTAAAATCTTAATATCAATGTAGAGTGGACTGTAGTTTTTGCGTTCATCCACCTTGAAATAAGGTTTAATATCACCCAGACTAACTTTAATTGCACCAATCTGCCATAAAATCGCTGAAATAATCTCAGAAAAAGTTCCTTTGAGAGTTTGTATTGTTTTTATATCCGGGACAATTTGACGCTGGTCTCTTAACAAACGAAATAGTTTTAAGGCTTCTTCAGTATCTGTGGTTTGAAAAGAAAAATTGGTTTGCGTTAAATCGAAAACAATATTAAAAAACACAGGCGAAGCATTTCTCTGATTAAATGGATAACTCTGCGCATTGGCTTCAGTAATACATTTACCTAAACTTTGTATTTCTGGATTAATTAATTTTTGATATGTCTCAAAACAACTCTGAACCAATTGTTTAATTTCTGCGGTCTCAAAAATTATTGGCGTGGAAAAACGAACAATATTATCACTGATTGCTATCTCTTTTATAGGAACTTGTTCTAATTTCATAAATTAAAAATTCGATAATTAATTTGATTTGTTTTGGGTGTTTATTTCCTTAATGATGTCTTTATATAATAATCTTATTTTATCTTGAAGTTCGGCTTTTGACCCGTGATTATCAATAATAAAGTCCGCCATCGCTTGCATATCTTTTTCTTTCATCTGTTGCTTTAGTCGAACTAAAATATCATTAAGATTATAACCACGCTTTAACATTCTTGAAATTTTTTGTGCTTTTGATGCCGTCACTAAAATTCGATAATTAACCTTTATCTTCCTTCCCCAAAAAAACAATAATGCTGCGTCAAGAATTTTAATTATATTATCTTTTTTTTGTAATGCGGTATTGATAGTTTTTATTAATTGGGGATGAACAATCTTATTTAATTTCTGCAACTTCTCTTTATCACTAAAAACTATTTTTGCCAATGCCTTACGGTCGATTTCTTTATATTTATTAAGAATTTTAGTGCCAAATGTCTTTACAATCTTATGATATACCTGGTTGTTTGATGAATACTTGTAAAGTTGCCAAGCGATTTTATCGGCTTCGATGAGACAGACCCGATAACCGGCATTTTGAAAATGTTTAACCAATGCATTAGCCACGGTTGTCTTACCAGCACCAATATTTCCGCCAATCCCAATGCTTATCGATTTACTTGAACTTCGGAGTGTCAATTTGAAAGATTAACCTCTGAT
Organism: candidate division WOR-3 bacterium; assembly: GCA_026418155.1. Classification (NCBI taxonomy): domain Bacteria; kingdom Pseudomonadati; phylum Caldifarciminota; species Caldifarciminota bacterium. The sequence continues at coordinate 6,212 of JAOABV010000035.1, forward strand.
TTGTTTTATCAGTAATTTGTTATCTTGTGACAGATACAAAATATAATTAACTAAACCTTGAATTGTTTTACTAACAGACAGGTATTATGTCCACCGAAACCTAAAGAATTGGACATCCCGGCTCGTATCGGCATTAAGCGTGCACCTTCAGTAACATAATCTAAATCTAATTCTGGGTCAGGATTTTCTAAATTTATTGTCGGATGGACCTTCTGGTGATATACTGAAAGACAGAGAACCACAAACTCAATTGCGCCGGCCGCTCCCAAGGAATGACCAATCATTGATTTAGTCGAATTTACCGCAATCTTCTTTGCTCGTTCGCCAAATAATTTTTTAATGGCTTGAGTTTCGGTTAAATCATTTAAGTCTGTAGAAGTACCATGAGCATTAATATAATCAATATCGTCCGCAGTAAGGTTAGCCTCATTTAAGGCATTTCTCATTGCTTCATAAGCGCCAACACCTTCAGGAGCTGGCGCAGTTATATGATAACCGTCGCCGGTTACACCAAAGCCAACAATTTCCGCGTATATTTTGGCATTACGCTTTTTAGCATGTTCTAAGTCTTCTAAGATGACAGTCGCAGCACCTTCGGCAATTACAAATCCGTCGCGGTCTTGAGCAAATGGTCGCGATGCTTTTTCTGGCGCGTCATTGCGTTTACTCAATGCGCCCATATTAGCAAAGGCCGAAATGCAAAAACCGGTAAGTGGTGCTTCCGAACCTCCGACAATACAAATGTCTGCATCACCTGAAAGAATATGCCGATAACCGCTTCCAATCGCATGTGCGCCAGAAGCACACGCCGAGGTCGTGCAATAATTGGGACCGCGTAATCCGTAATAGATTGAAATGTTACCTGCGGCAATATCTGGAATCATCATCGGAATTAAAAGTGGTGAAACTCGCGAAGGTCCTTTAGTAAGATATAACTCATGCTGTTTTTCCCAAGTTTCCAAACCACCCATACCAGAACCAATAATAACACCAATCCGAGTTTTGTCCTCATTATCCAAAGAAAGTTTAGCATCAGAGACGGCATCGACTGCAGACCACAGAGCAAATTGACAAAATCGGTCCATTCGCTTAACAAGTTTAGCATCAAATCGTTTCGTAGCATCAAAATCTTTAACGACACCGCCAAACTGCACTGCTAAATTTGTCGGGTCAATGTGGTCAAATCGAGAAATACCGGATTTTCCTGCCAAAAGATTTTGCCAAAAGGTCTCAATATCAATACCTAAACAAGTGACAACACCTAAACCAGTTACAACAACTCTCCGCATAATAATCTTATAAGATTTTTCCGATTAGAAGCCATTAATCTTTGAATCTTTAACCTCAAAATCTTCTAATCTATTTCTTAGCAGTTTTTTCTTCAATATATTTTATTGCATCAGAGACGGTTCTTATTTTGGAAGAATCTTCATCTGGAATTTCAATGCCGAATTTTTCTTCAAATGCCATTACTAATTCTACAATGTCTAAGGAATCTGCACCTAAGTCTTCAACAAAGGATGCATTGTCCGTGACTTTTTCCGGTGTCACATGTAATTGTTCGATAATAATATTTTTTACATCATCACTTAATGCCATAACGCCTCCTGATGGTTTAAGTTGTTTTATTTAATAATTATCTATCATCATATTCAAAGCTCCGACACACCTTCAGAAAAGAGTGTTATTTGTTCAGAGCCGAAGGTTTTACATACTTAATCACCGCATATTTTAGCAATCAGATTGAGAATGTCAAGAATTATTTTGGAAGCGCTCTGAAGAAGTCGATCTTTGCTTATTAATATAATACTGAACCTACCTCACACCGCTGCTGTTTCCTTTGGTTGTAGTTATTTCTACAGCACTTTTTCAGAGGTCTTTTTTGAAGTACGCCGAAGATATATTACTGAATAAATGGTTTGCATAGTATCGTATAAATGTGAATCGAATGTGACTTTTTGTTAAATTGGAAAGACAACGGCGAAACAAAACATTTTATTTTGATATGCCTGAAAAATTGTTTATCATAACCCACTATCGGGCTAAAGATTATCTTATGGTAAGAGAAAATTGGTGGGTTAAGCCTAATGTGTTATGAGAACTTACCGCATAGTCAAGGATAAGGTTATTGCGGATATAACCCAAACCCAGTGAGGTTCTTGAATTAGCAAACCCCATTCGTAGGAATAATGGTTGATAATAATATTCTATGCCAATTTTGACTTTAGTCTTTTCTTCAAAATTAATATCACTCGCAACCAATAATTCTTTAATTGGTCTAAACGATATTCCCCAATTAACCAAGGTTTGCTCACAGACTGCAAAGTTTTGAATTCCAACACCTGTATTGAACAATTTAGCATTTACTAAAACACCGACATCCGTACAGAATTTAGTCTTTGTAATTGTTTCGATTCGCTCATTAAGTAATTTTGTAGCAACTCCGAAGGAAAATAGTTTATATTGTTTAGACAGACCGATTCTTGCTTGAGTTAGATATGCACTAAATTTACCCGTAATATTACCTTGTTCGTCAATATAGTCCATTGGTCCATAAGAAAAATAAGATACTCCTGCTCCAAGATTAAAATATTCTTTATATTTATAACCTCCTGCACAAGAAACGGCACGAGTGTCTAAAAACCACTCACTAAGACTAAAACTAATTGTTTTAGAACTCATTCCTGCTGGATTATAAAAGATACTACTTGCATCGCCTGATATACTGACCATCGCTTCACCTAATGCCGTTGGCCGAGCAAAAAATGGTATTTGGTAATAGATTGCAAAGGTAGTCGAAATAAATAATAGCGAAATACTGAACGCCCGGCAGATAACAGATATTGGATATCGGATTCTCATTGCCTTAATAATGTAACTTTACCTTGAAAGATTTTTTGCCCATTAGGAGACTTTACTCGGATTACAATCAAATAGACGCCATTGGCAAGCAGACGATTATTTTTATCTAACCCATTCCAGGTATGCTCCACAGAATACGCCTTTTTCTCCTGATAAACCAAATTGCCTTCAATCGTATAAATCAGCATTTCTGAAGTATCCGCATTAGCCACTGCCGGAATTTTTATTTGTGAGGTCCCTCTTATTGGATGGGGCAAAACTTGAATATTTGTCGATGGGGATTGGTAAATAACCCAAATCGGCGCAGACCAAAATCTATCACCATCTTCTTGAACACCTTTAACAAAATAATAGCCAAATGTAATTGTGTCTGAATATAGCCAGATAACATTATTTTGATTTATCAGATTACTCGGTGCTGAATCATACAAGACCCCATTTCTGAATAAATAGATTTTAGCAAAATTATTATTAGCCGAAACACTAACTTTGATATTGACATTTCTCTCATTGGTATAGCAGACATCGCCCATTTTAGTGTGATTAACGGCAAAATCGTTTAAGTAAATTTTATCATTAACGGGGTTTACTTCGCAAGCATAGACTCTTTTTTTACTAATTGCCTCTAATATCTTCTCTTTTGTCAGTTCCTCTGCCCAAATTCCAGAAAGTGGAATTTGTCCTTGAATTGTTGTTTGATTCCCCCAATTAGCCCGATGATTATCCTGATTAGCCACTGGTGCAATATGCCAACCAAGATTTAATGCTTCAATATATCTTTCTTCATAAAATGGTGTGTAATTACCACTGCCATTAACAATTTCAATCATTGAAGCATATTCATTGCCTGCTCGGTTAAAAGCCAAATAATCAAAATCACCATAACGAGGATGATTAAATTGAATCTGCACTTTATTTTTAGCAATCCACTGATAAGTCATATCCAAATTATTAACTGATACTGGACACAAACTCTCAGCCTCAAATATTGAAAAATGGCCAAATGCAGATAGACTACCAAATTCTTGTCCTGCAATAGCCACAAATTCTCCTGGTATTGTAAACTGATTAGCAACATTTCTTAAATATTGATAACTACTATGGGTTAAATAATGCGTATGGTCAGTAATGGCTAAAACATCAATATCAGCAGTATCTCGAGCATAAGCAAAAGCGTGTTCTGGTGTGCTTCGGCCATCAGATAATGAAGTATGAGAATGTAAATTCGCCCAATAGATATTATAACCGATCGCTGATTCAAAGATAAAAAAAATACAGATTAATAACAATATAACAACCTTCAAATCTTCGAATCGCTCAATCTTCCAATCTTTTATTCGATGCATTATGACCTTTTGGCAATGATTCTACCTTCTATTTTGTAATCAATTGGTGAATGTTTTCTAAGATATTCAACCATCAAGTCTCTTAACGGGATATAACTATCTTCAATATCTTTACCTTCTTTAAATATACCATAAGCACCACCGCCTGCTGCTAAAAATGAGTTAGTAACGACTTTATATTCTTTGTTAAAATCAATTGGCTTTCCGCCGATTTCGACTGAGATGAGTTTTTGCTTAGGAGGATTTTTCGGATTATAGACCATTTTAACACCAGATACCTGAAAGATCGCGTGATAGCCAATTACTGAAATTTCCAGCATTTCCCAAACCTGTTTACCGGTCATTGTCATTGTAACAGCAGTATTGCCAAAAACATCAACTCTATAAATATCACGATATGTTACCTCACCTTGCGGTATGTTTGCTCTTATACCTCCTGAATTATGAACTGCAATATCAGCATTAAAATGTTCTCGCATCGCATCAGTAATAAAATTACCTACCGGACATTCTTCCATTCCAGAGCGCGTTAGTTCTCTTTTAGAAATGCCAATGACATTATCAAATCCTTTTTCAACATCTTTCTGCCAATTCTTAAGATGTGTCAAATATTCTTGATGTAAAGGAATCTCTTCACCATATAAATCAATGAGTTCACCATCATAACCCGCAATCTTTTTGGTTTGCTTATCAATCTTTAATTTCAATAAACCGAGACTTGTAAGTCTACCGTATGTCTGAGCAATAATTGTATGATACCTCGGCATTTCATATGGTTTTTGAATACCAGTATGACTGTGTCCTCCAATTAGCACATCGATACCTGGAACTGAATCTGCCAAACGCTCGTCATAGCGATTACCGATGTGAGTTAACCCAATCACAATATCTGCACCTTGTTGTCTTAAGGCTTTAACACAATTTGCAGCCGGTACATAATGTTTTATAATATCAAGACCCGGCCGGTTTTCTGGACTGACCATTCCAGCTAAATAATGAGTAATCAGTCCAAACAGTCCGATTTTCAATCCATCGCGCTCTAAAATGATATAAGGCTTAAAATATTCAGGCACGGAATCAGTTCCGGCTTTTACTAAATTAGCACATAAAACTGGCGCTTTAGCCATTCTAATTAAAGATTTCAATGTGTCTAGACCATATTCAAAATCATGATTACCGATTACTAAAGCATCTGCACCGATATAATTTAAAAACTCAATTACTGATTTTCCGCGAGTGAAATCGCCAATTGGTGTGCCGGAAAACCAATCACCTAAATCAAATATTAAAACTGGAATATTCTGTTTTTGGGCTTGCTCTTTTATCTCATTAATAACTGTAATTGCTGCAGGCGCATTGCCGATAGGTGGTGGAAAATCCGGATTCATCCAGAATGCTTCAGTTGGTAATAAAGCGCCATGAATGTCATTAGTATGAATAATATAAATATATTCTGGTATCGCATAAACAAAATTAAAAATGAAAAACCAAACACTAAATAGCAAATAGCAAATACGAGATAGCGAAATGTCATTACGACTAGTGTCTGGGCAAATAGCAAACAGCAAATAGCGCTTTATTTTCATAATGTTTTAGATACGGAAATTACAATTTCGCCACTATTTTGATAAACTTTTACATCGTTGTCAGTAGAAAACAACAAATTCTCACTACCGATAATTCGTCGTTTAATATCCGCGCCAATATCTATTCTAAGTGTACCCACAGCAAATCCCCAGCCCAAAGAGATGGAACCCTGATGCACAACCGGTGGCGTGAATGAAGGTTCTAATCTAAAACCATATCTAAACGCAACACCATTTAGGAAAATATGTTCAATACCAATACCAGTCTCAATCGTTTGGGCAAAAGTCGAATTCAATCTTTTCCAATTTGTATATTGACCACTAAGACCAATTTGAGTTGGTATCACGCCACTGGCAAAATAGGCAAATTTAGCATTAATTATATATGGATATTGCTGTTGACTATTGTTGCTCCAATTCTTTAACTTTGGTCCTGATTGGTAATCAATACAGATAAGCATTCTTTCAAATGGGATGAGTGCAGAGCCTATAGAAAATCCTAATCCTTTGGGTGTTCCAGTTGTCTCTGCCGTTAATTGACGAATAAAAACAATTGAATCGTGATACCAATATTTTCTATTACCAAAATAATAGTTCACTCCGACGCCAAGCCCTATTTTCTTATAAAATTCTCTACTTAAACTTAAGGCCATTTTATAAACAGACCCCGTTAATTTTATTTCCTTCTCTCCTATCTTCGCATAAAAGTCATCTCGGAACTCCTGATAGAATCGGTAATCAAAAATATATTGTGGTCTAATACTGGCATTAACATTTAGATATTTTGTAGGATAAATAAAACCTGTTGTTCCTAATTTTCCCGTTGTTAAAAGATTTTCCGCAAAAGCTACTTCACCCAAAGTATTATCAAACTGATCATAAAGCATTTTCGTTCTGCGTTCCGAAATGAATCCCAAATTGTAAGTTAGCATAAATTGAGGCGCTGAAGCAAAACCACATAATCCGAGATTATCAAAGCTTACTCTTGATTTAAGAACTACTGAACCGGCTAATCCGATAGACTGAGCGTCACTACAATTAATTTGTCGTCCATAATACCAATCATTTGGTATCGCAATTGCGGAATTAAAAATTAGAAACCATAAACTAAAAAATAAAACCCATTTCATATATTTTCTCCTTTGATAAGAAGAATTAAAAACCATACACTAAATAACACACAATATAAATATATTCGGTAACAGTTCAAGGCAAATATACTTGCTACGCACAGGTGATAGGCGGATAGCGAATTTTTTACCATAAAATATCTATCTGTAAAGCGACATTAAAAATATCATTTCTATTTACAAAATTATAAACCGGTGGCAATGTATTGTTTTGAAAATGTAGTCCTTTTGCGGATTGCAATGCAGTATGAGGAAACTCAGTAAACTTACTCTTAAACTTAAATCTGAGCATCAGAAAATCTGTTGGTCGTTCTGAAACTACAAAATAGTATTTTAGCCCCCTGCCATCAAGAAAATCAATCCCAACATCTTCAAAAATCCATTGGCTTAAATTCATTGCTGACCAGACTGCAATTCCGGTTTCAAGATTTACTGCTGGCGAGAAATTATGTTCCCAAGAGATTGCTAAGAAATCACCCCACATCGTCTTTTCACTATTATATTCCATTGAGGGCGTTAAATCGACTAAACCACGACGCACTTCACACGAAAGAAAATTTCTTTCTTCCAGACTGGCCAAAACTCGAAAACTCGTTTCAAAAGTATTAGAGACCGTTGCTAAAACATCTTTGGGTAGATGTTTTCGTTGAATTTTTTGTTTAATTCTAAATCTCAAAGGAAAGACTGGTCGATATTCTACTTCGCCTTGAAAGCGGTAATTCGTCAAACCATAAGCCAAATTTCGCCAGACATCAAAATACATTCGGGTAAAAGTAATCTGTCGAGAGATTTGATAACGCATTTCAGTATATATCCCTTGTTCGGCTTTTGGTGTTGGAAAATATTGTAAATCGGAAAATGTTGGGTCAATCAAACGATAGGGCTTTTCTAATGGCGTGTCTTCAAATCGGAGTTGTTCACAAAAACCCCGATTATACGGATTATCATAATTTACATCATAATGTCTTGCCAGGGCTACAAGATAAAGATATTCATATTGCACTCGACTCATTGCTAATATTGCTTTTCCAGCATTTTTCAACCAAGCATATTCACCTTCAAAAGAAACATTCTCAATTGCACTTCGAAAGTCCAGTGAATAGAAGTTTCTTTGTTTGCCATAATAGAGTTGCGTGTAATTGGCGTCATCAAAAAATGTTGCATCACCGGGCAAGTCAATCCATTTAACATCCGGGGCAAATGACTTATTATATCTGCACACAAGAGAATTAAAACCAATCACAGTGCCTTCAGGAATAAAACTGATTTGCGATAAATCAATTCTGGCACTTCCACCAATATTTGTTTCCAGAAAATTCTTATAATTCGTTGGTAACCGAGGCTCGTTAACAATATAATAATTAATTGTGCCATCGGGATTTTCAATACCATCTCGTAAAGTACGGGAATAGAAAAGTAGACCTTTTAAATTACCTTCTTCAATCTCCGCACCCGCACCACGAAAACTAAATACAGAATTTGAGGTCAAATCACCAAAAACTCCTCGAGTGCGCGCATAGGTTCGAGCAATGAGTTCTGCAGAATTATCTAATAAAAGACCTTGACCAATAGTTACGCGATAATCTCCGAGAAATATTTTCTTAAAGGGCAAAAAATCATACGTGCCCACAAACCCTTTAACCTCATCGCTCAATCTTGTGGGATTAAACGATTTCTCCCATCTCAGACCGCCAACAAAATTCTGACCAATGCGAGTTCGCAGGCGCTGTGTTAATGATGTGCGCCTCTGAAGACTCAATAGATATTCTCGCTCTTTTTCCATTCTTGAGTAATACTTTTCAATATCTGAGTCCGTGATTCCTTTTTCATAAAATTTACTTGGCTCTTGAAATTCATTAAAACCTTGACTTATTGATGCAATCTTTTCCTCAACATTTGTCTCATACTCATATCCATAATTAAGAAATAATCGATAATTACCTTGAAATTTAATCGGTTTGGGGTCAGTAAAAGCAACATAATTACGCATATTACGATAACCATAATTAGACAAACCCGCAACATCATTGCGTAAATCCCTTTGACTTTTTATTTCTCGTCCTAATTTTAAGTGTTTAACAACCGCAATCGCATCAATTAAAGAAACATTTTCAAAAAAGATTAAATCGTCAACACCTGCTTTATTAATATTAATTGGCGACAAGAGTTTATCCTGCCATTCTTCGACTGCGGTTTTGGTAGTGCCCTCTTCAGTGGCTAATGATTTTTGAATCCGATAAAGATTAAGATACTCTTCTCCCCGTTCTTTAGGTTTCGAGATATAGATTAACGGTTTAAGTTCTTCAAACTTTTCTGGTGAAATCTCTTTAATTTTCCTTAAATCATAAATACTTTTAAGCCCACCATAATACAAAATATATTCATAAATTTTTTCAGCAGCAAGTTCCGAGATTGGTAATTGCTTAATCTCATTAAGACTCGCTTTATTAATATCAAGTTGCTTTTGTTGTGTAAAAGCCGGATAAGTTATTGAAACACTACAGAAACAGAATAATAAGAACAAAAGACGAAAGAACCTTCCAGTAATTCGTTTTGCACATTTTTTATATTTAATCACAAATAAGTATGCGTAAATCAAATCCGTCTAAATTATTTCTTAAATTTTTCGTGTTCTTTCATGCTATGTAATTTGTGTCTCACTTATAATCTTAGAAACTATATTGCAGACCAAAATTATGAGTTAATGGTAGTTCCGGATGAGTCGTCAAAGCATAATCAACAAAGATATTTTTTATACCTGTTCTTAAGCCAAAAGCAAATCTTATCGGTTCAGTTTGAAGCCCAGCACGAAGCGTCAGGTAATTTTCAATAATCTCAAATTCCTGTCCAGCCATAATTCGGGTTGGTTTACCTGGCTCTTTAGAAATATCAAATGCAGATGTGATACCGTAAGTTGGCAAATAGGCAACACCAAAATTAAGCAATTGGGGCAACTCAGACTTTTCAATTTCGCCCAGTTTTGGTTTATTGAGATTATGCACATAAAAGCCGACCTGCCATCTTTTATAAATTCTACTTAAAACTCCAATATCTAATCCAAAAGTAAAACCACTGCCAAAGTCCTTTTGATATAATTGATAGCCTCGCATATTATAACCAAACGCAATATCTTTGACTAACTCCATACCATAACTTAGAGTCAAAATTCTTTCCGAATGCATTGGAATACCGATTTCTTGAATTGCAAAGCCTAAAGTTCCTGGTGCTTTCCTTAATCGTGAAACTGCACTAATTGAAAAATGGTGTAAATTTATTCCCAAACCACCAAATGGCAATTTATAAAAACTCATAACCGATAGATTGTTGACTTGACTGAGACCTGCAGGATTAAACTGAATTGCATTAGCATCATTAGCAAC
>JAOABV010000036.1 GCA_026418155.1 candidate division WOR-3 bacterium
ATAAACTAACCGAGTGAAGATTAGGTCTTTTTCTTTATTTTTCCGAAATTTTACAGTTAGGAGTTTTCTAAATTGCAGATAAATCTTAAGTCTTATTTGAAATTATTCAAACTCCGCAATCTGCTTTTTCTAATAAGTTCTGGCACAATTTCACAATTTGGTGACCGATTGACTCATATGTTGTTGATTACTTTAATTGGTGTTGCTAATCCTGGTAAGATTTCTGCATTTTCTCAAGCATCTTTGACCTTTACTCTGCCTGTAATTATATTTTCTCCCATAATAGGTGCTTTGGTTGACCGATGGTCAAAACGCACTGTGATGATTCGGGCACATATTATTCAAGCAATTCTTTTAGCAATTACACCCTTACTGATTGCTCGGGCACGCGCTTTTTATCCGTTCTGGATTGTGGTGACACTATTTTTTACCATTGATATTTTTAATAATACGGCTAAACCGGCACTGCTACCCAATTTAGTAGCAAGACGAAAACTATTAATGGCAAATTCTTTAGACCAGTTTCTTGCTCGGTTTGCGACAGTAGCCGGTATGGTCTTAGGTGGATTTTTAATTGCAAAAATCGGCTGGCAATGGGGAATGGTCTTTAATGCTTGCACTCATCTTTGTGCCGGCTTATTAGTCTTTGGCATTATTTCTCATAATAATTCTCATCAGCCTTGCCAGCAAACAACTGAGTTTAAGTTCTTTCAAACCTTTATAAATTTGGTCCAAGATATTAGAGAGGTCTTAAGGCTAATGCGACAGAATAGATTTGTCAGTATTGTGCTCTTATCTTTCGCGATGATAACTTTTGTTGCCAGCGTCTCTTACACAGTGCTAATTTTTTTAGTGCAACAGGTTTTGAATTGGGGCACTCAAGGCGTTGGTATTATGAGTGGGATTCTGGCAATTGGAATGATTTTGGGAGCACTCTTATTAGGAATTATTCCTGTAATGATAAGTAAGTTTAAGATTATTGGCTTGGGATTTCTTGTTTATGGCATATTATTTATCATCGGACCATTTTTGATTGTGAAAAGTTTTCTGATTATCGTTGCTCTGCTGGGTGGTATCATATTTTCTCTGATCATTGTGGCTCAAAATACAATTCTCCAAGAAGATGTTTTACCGGAAATTCGGGGTCGAATATTCTCAATCAAAGAATTTGCCGGCAATATTATGTTTGTGCTAACGGCAATAATAATTGGTATTTTAAGTGATTTGACTTCTTATAAAATTATGCTTTTATTAACAGGTGTTGGACTAACCGGATTTGCCTTATTAGAACTTATTTTTGTTACTAAAAAGCGGTAGTGTCAAGAATTTTGTGTAAATTCTTTTTTCCATAAAGGCTTGGCTCCTATTGTTGGTTATATTTGTTAAGAACTGGATACACAAAGATATTGACGCATTTAAGATAATTATTTATACTTAATGCCAATGATACGATTTTCTATATTCATAGTATTATTATTTATTCATCCGCTCTATTCAATAGTTCCGTTATCAAGTTCACCATCCTGGACATCTATTGATAATGACTATTCTACTGGTGCTGGTTTTGCAGATATTAATAATGATGGGTTTATTGATTTCTGGACTTCAAATGGTAATGATATGGCATTGAATAAACAAGCGATATACTATAACAATAATGGCAATTTAGAAACTCAAGCCAGTTGGCGTTCACAAGACTCTGGAATGTTCGGTCATCTCTATATCGGCGACATTAACAATGATGGCAATTTAGATATGGCAGTTGCATATTTAGGACCACAAGGCGATTGTAAAACCCGAATCTATAAAAACACAGGCACAACTTTGACATCATTACCTTATTGGCTTTCTTCAGATACTGATACTTCTTTTGATTGTGCCTTGGGTGATGTTGATTTAGATGGTGATTTAGATTTAGCAGTTACAGCCGGTGATGCTTATACTTCAAGAAAATCGCCAGCGAAAATCTATCGGAATCATAATGGTCTATTTGAGAACTTGCCATTTTGGATTGCCGGAGATTCAACACCTTCCGATGCAATCAGATTTGCTGATTTTAATCGCGATGGCTATTTAGATTTAATTGTCGGTTATCGCCGAAAACTTTCAGTTTTTTATAATCAAAACGGTACACTTGAAACGACCGCAAGTTGGAGTATTGCAGAACGAGGATGGATTTTACGCATTGCACCTGCGGATTATGATAATGACGGCTGGCTTGATGTCGCGATCGCAGTCAATGGTCAACTTAGCGGTGATTCCAGTCGGATTAAAGTATTCAAAAATAACCAAGGTCAGTTAAATACAATACCTTCCTTCACGATGTTGAAAAATCGGAGATACTGCTCTTGTGTTGAATGGGGAGATGTTAATAATGACGGCTATTTAGATTTATCGGCTGGTGGCTGGTGGGAACCAATTGTCGTCTTTGAAAATCGTAACGGCATTTTAGATACTCTGCCAACCTGGTCTTGGTCTGGTGGTAATAGTCTCGTTTGTGAAGCAATTGTTTGGGGCGATGTTAGAAATCATCATCTGCGGATAAAATCAGACACTTTTATCAGTAATGGCATAAGAAAATTATATTATACAAGCAAAAGACCTTGGCAATATCGTCCAACAATAATGGTACAAGGAGTTATTCTTCCTCTCAATAATTACTGTTATGATATGTCATCAGGCTGGGTTACTTTGCGCAATACGCCAATTGTTGGTGAGACCATTATCATTCAATATCACTATTCCGCATATCCTGATTTAGCCGTGACCAATTGGACTAGTTCTGTAGGTAATTATCTTTTCTATAATACTACGCCATCAACAATTGTTGAAGATGAAATGGCTTTAGAAAAAAATATCGAAGATATTATGGTCTATCCTAATCCGTTTCGGTCTGAAATTAAAATTCAGGTGGCTAATGAGTTTAGAACACCAATCAAAATCTATAATTCCTCAGGTAAATTAGTCAGAACAATTTCTTCTAATTCGGCAATTTGGAATGGAAAAAACGATTTAGGAAATTCAGAGCCGAGCGGAATCTATTTTATTGAAGTTGTAAAGAAAAATGAAATAATTAAAAAGAAAGTAGTCAAATTAAACGATTAAAATTCTATATATGGCTCAATTCTCAGGTGAATTGCTTTCGGAATTGGCTAAATACGGTCAGGTTTATCTTTTTGATATAATCAATTCAACCCAAATTCAGGCTCGAAAGTTAGCCAAAGAAAGTTTCCTTAATAACGGTTATGGTATTAAAGCAATTGTGATTGCGAATCAACAAACTAAAGGTTTTGGTCGGTTTGGTCGCGTTTGGTATTCACCTGCGCAAGGACTTTATTTTAGTCTCTTAGTAAATTTTGCTCATAACGAATGTCCGTTAACTCTCTGGACCCTTTATACTGCGAAAATTATTGCGGATGTGATTGAAGACTTTACCGCAATTCCAATCTATCTTAAATGGCCTAATGATTTAGTCTATATTGATAACAATTATAGTTTTTATAAGGTCGGCGGAATTTTAGCAGAAACAATCGGCAGAAGTCTCTTTTCAGTCAAATCAGATAAACGATTAATGATTATCGGCGTGGGCATAAATATCAATCAGACGAATTTTCCCAAAGAATTACCAGATGCCACTTCACTCAAATTAATAAATATGAAAACTAAACAGATTGATACTGATTTTAATCAGACGGAAATTCTTCATCAAATCCTTAAAGCCATGGCTGATGGGTTAAGTTATTATCTTCAGCATCCTAAAACTGAAATTGTCCGACAAATTAAAGACAAATCGAGTGTTATCGGAAAAAGAGTAAAAATTTCACGCCGGTTCAAAACACTTAATGGAACTGCAATTGATATTGATGAATACGGCAGATTGGTGTTAAGAACTGATATTGGTAGAATTATTACCTTAGATGCTGGTGAAATTCTTTCTATCCGATGATAAAAAATAAATAAATATATAAAAATTAACTAATAAAAATATGGGAAAAATAATAAACAAAAATATAAGAAAAATAACTTACAAAAATAAAAGAAGACGACTAACAAAAATAACTAACAAAGATATAAGTAAAACAACTGATAAAAATATAAAAACAAGTAATAGCAAGGCATTTATTATGGTTGGTGACGATTTATACTGTTTAACCAATTCAATCTCAAAAATATTTCAATCCAAAACATTCACGGATGTAGCAAAAGTTTATGGCTTATCCGTGGCTTAGACGATTAAAGGAGTTATTATGGCTAAAATAGGCATTTTTATCGATGTGCAAAATGTTCAGGAGACTTTTGAACGTCAAGGAAGAGAAGTTCGTTATGATATGTTGCGACGCAATATTATGTTGCTTTGGAAATTAGAAGAGCGTCAATATAAATTCATCGCTTTTGTACCATTCAAACGCGAGGATGAACGAAGACAAAGATTAATTGATGCGCTTTCATTTCAAGGTTATCGCGTTGTTGCTAAACCTGTTCGCGAAAGGTTAGATGGTTCAGTTAAAGCCAATATGGATATTGAGATAACCTTAGAAGTGTTATCAATGGCTGAGTACTTGGATGAAGTGATTTTAATTACAGGTGATGGTGACTTTGTGGCTTTAGTTGACTGGCTATCGAAAAAAGGAAAAAGAGTTGCTGTTATCGGTCTGGGAAAAGGATATACCTCTGTAGAGTTGATTCGTTCCTCTGACGAATATCTGAACTTAGAAGACATTGAAGGTGTAATTACATAGTTGGGCAGGGTAAAGGATATACTTCAGTGGAACTGATTCGCACTTCAGATGAATACTTGAACTTAGAAGATATTGAAGGTGTGATTACATTATCAGATTCAGCAATGTCACACTTCAGATGGGTTGATTTGTGCTTTAGAATCATACTTAAACTTAATAACATTAAATGTGGGATTAAATGGTAATAGCGATTTTTTAGACTTTAATCTAAATAAATGAAGATGACTGACAGTTACTTTTTAGGTATCACCACAGTTGAAAATGAAACAGGCCTTGCATTGGTCAAAGAGGATAAGGTTATTTATGAAATAGTTGCGGAAACTTCTGCCCATCATAATGAAACTATCTTTCCGTTTTTGAAAAATGGCTTAGATTTTTTAGGAATAACAACCAAAGAGATAAAAGGTATTGGTGTCGTTATCGGACCAGGAATGTTCACTTCGTTGCGGGTTGGTTTAGCATGTGCTAAAGGGTTGGCAATCGTTGATAATATTCCGATTAAAGGTATTAACACCTTAGATGCTTTGGTCGTTTCCTTACCCAACTTTTTATTGGAAGAAAAAAGAACCATCATACCGGTATTAGATATTAGACGCAATGAAGTCTATTTCCGAATCTATCACGGTATAGAACCAGTTTCGGAACCAGAAGTTATTACTCCTGAAAAATTTTGTCGAAAGATTCCGGCAAATGCCATTCTTTTAGGTAGCGGTTTAATTAGATATCACGATGAGATTAAAAAATTAGCGCCGAATAATTTCTTAACTTACAATCGTCTATATCCCGCTCCATCGCAAGTTGCCTTTTTTGCGCGTAAGTGCATCTTAAATTCGGATTTTTCCGATACTGATAAGTTAGTGCCGATTTATATCCGGTAAGAACCGATTTATATCCGGTAAGAAAAGTATTAGATAAAAACAGAACTTTTTATAAAAAATTAAGAAATGATTAATTATGTAAAATCCATAATAGTTAATAGTGATATTTCAAGTTAATCGTCTTTACATTAGTGCAGTTAAGGATGACTTCATAACAACAATTAAGAATTTAGGCTTCTCTAAGGAAAGAAAAAAAACATTTCTATTGACAAATCATTGGAAAGTAATTATGCTAAAAGTCTATGCGATTATCTATTAAATGGCTGGAAGAATTTTTATGCTCAAGTAATACTCCTCAAGAGATAGCTGAAATATTTACCCAAAAAGGAGTTTCGGTCAATACTATTGAAAGAATTGGGTCGGCATTAGAAAATTTTGTTGTTGCTGAAGTTAAGGAAGTCAAAGATAATAAAATCGTAGTTTGGGACGCAAAAGATTTTTTCGAAATTAAAACTACACTCTCGGCGCTTAAACCTAAAGACAAAATTGGACTAAACCCCAAAGAATTAAAGTTACTAACGCCGAATTTAATTAATTTAAGCAATGATTTTCAGCCGATTGTCCTTGAAGACAATTATGAACCCGGTCGCCCATTACTCGATTATTTAGATGATTATGTGTTAGATTTAGAAATTTTACCCAATCGCAGTGATTTGATGAGTGTCCGTGGTCTGGCTTATGAACTTTTAAGTTATGAAGAATGTAAAGTTGAACTTAAACCTGTCTCAAAAATTTTCCCTGTCGAATCCGATAAATATCTGATTAGAGATTTATTAAATCTTGAGGTTTTAGATAAATCAGCATGTCCGGATTATATCGCACGTTTAATTTGGGATATTAAAATTAGACCGTCACCTTTTTGGTTACAATGGCGACTTATGGCTGGTGGCTTACGACCAATCAATAATGTGGTTGATGCGACTAATTATATAATGCTTAAGTATGGCACGCCGTTACACGCATTTGATTATGATACCGTAAAAGACCATACAATAAAAGTTCGTTTTGCCCAAAAAGGCGAAAAGATTAAGACCATTGATGGTGAAATGCGGGATTTATCGGAATCGGTGCTGGTAATTGCGGATAGTAAAAGACCAGTTGCGATTGCCGGCATTATCGGTGGAGTTGACACTGAAATTACCCATTTTACTAAACGAGTGCTGTTAGAATGTGCTCGGTTTGATGCCAAAACAATTAGACGCGGTAGTAAGAAGTTAAATCTTGCAACTGAAGCCTCCCAACGATTTGAAATGGGAATTGATTCGGAAATTTTAGAACAAGCCTCCCAAGAAGCAAGTCAGTTAATTGCGTATTTAGGTAATGGCGTTATCATTAAGGATAAATTAGAAACCCGAACTCCAATTTCTAAGACCCAAATTGAACTTTCAGTGTCACGGACTAATGCTTTACTGGGACTAAATTTAACTGATGCTCAAATTAAAGACATTTTGCAAAGAATCAATTGTAATGTTTCAGCAAAAGATAATCGACTAATGGTGCAAGTGCCATCCTCTCGTTTAGATTTGCAACAAGAAATTGATTTAGTTGAAGAAGTAGGTCGGATTTATGGTTACGATAAACTGCCCAGTGTCTTTAACTTGAGGGGTAATCAGATTGGAACCAAAGACAAGACATCTCAGCAAATAAGCCAAATCCGAGACTTTTTAGTGGGTCAAGGTTTTATTGAAAATTATACCATTAGTTTTTGCGATGAATTGTCAGCACGAGAATTTACCGAAAGTGAAAACACTGTCGTAAAAATTCCAAATCCGCTGAATGAACGGTTTGCCTATCTGCGACCACTTATTTTACCAACTATTTTATCAAGTGTGAGTAATAATTATCGCCGGGGGAATAAAAACTTGCGTTTGTTTGAAATAGGCAAAGTCTTCTATTATAAAGATAAGAGCATTAAGGAAGATTATCATCTAACTGTTGTTATCTTAGGCCATCAGCAACCAATATTTTGGAGTGAACCCGTCTCATTAGTCAATTATTTTAATATTAAAGGAATTGCTGAGTCATTGTTCGCTTTTCTTAAGATTGAAGATATTAATTTTGCTGAAACCGATAAGAAATTTTTGGTATCTAATTCAGCCGTTGTCATTAAATATGCGGACCAAGAATTAGGTTATTTGGGTGAGATTAAGAAATCTATTTTAGATATGTTTGATATTCCCGTGCCTGTTTTTGCTTTAGAATTAAACTTAGAAAGAATCCAACCGCTTATTCCGGCAATGCTTTATTTCCAGCCTTTACCCAGATTCCCTGCGGTCAGTCGAGATTTTGCTTTTGTCGTCTCGGATAAGATTTTAGCTGATGAGATTGTAAAATCAGTTAAAAAGATTGCGGGCGCATTATTAGAGCAGGTTGAAATCTTTGATTGTTTTAAGGGTGCACCATTACCTGATGGTATGAGCAATTTAGGGATTAGAGTCACATTACGTTCTCAAGAACGCACTTTAAGTCAAGAAGAAGTAGAAAAAATCTTTGACCGGATTGTCCAGCATTTACAAGATAAATGGTCCGTAACTTTAAGAAAATAATTAGCAAAATCTATTTGGCGATGACGAACTTCGCCCGAGAATAAAATTTTAAGTTCTTAGAAGAAAAGCATTATTAGGTTGACTGGGCAATAATTGAAATTAAACGAAAATGAATCCGGAAATTGAGCAAAGTTTTAAGTTATTAGAAGAGAAGATTGATAAGTTAATTGCAACGCTCAATAATTTGAAACAGGAAAATGACAACTTGCAAGCCGAATTACAAGAATTAAAATCGCGTCAGGAAAAGGCAATTGAGCGAATTAATTTATTGCTTGACAATCTCAGTAAGTTGTTATAAAATTTAGTATATTAAAATTTAGGGAGTCGAATGAAAACTTTTGTTTTGAATGTTTTAGGCAGTGACTATAAAATTAAAGCCGATCGAGACGGCGCTTATATTTATCAAGTTGGTAAGATTGTTGATGAGAAGATGAAACAGATTCATAAACAGTTTCCTCAAGGTTCGTTAGCTCGCACCGCGGTGGTCTCTTGTATTAACCTGGTTGACGAATTCTTAACTAAAGAACAAGAAAATGAAGCGAAATTAAAGTCTCGAATCTATCAGCTCATTGAAAAATTGGAACGAGTTGTCTGATTAGTTTATCTCAAGCCTGATTGGTTAGTATGAGTTAAACTAATCAGCGAATCGTGACTCCCTGCACTATTCGTGATAGGTAACTTAGTCTTGAGCTAACACCCTTAAATTGGGAGTCTGATACCGGCGTCGATGTTTCGCCATGTGCGAATACAGTACATGCTGGTGAAAGACACCCCACTTTACTTTTGGGTTCTTGACTAAACCTACACGATTGTCGCGGGGATTTTTTTTAATGACTGATGATGCAAGGGATTATTGCGAAAAGATGTTAGAATATGTTCTGAGTAAGTTTTTAATTTTCAGGAGGATTTATGTTCTACTATGGACTATTAATTATTTTAGGGTTTATTTTAATTGGTTTGGTTGTTTTTTTAATCATTTATCGCATTGCCCGCAGTTATCTTACATCACAAAAGGCGCTGGCGGATAAAATCATTGAAGAAGCCAAGCAAGAAGCAGAAAATTATAAGAAAAAAGCACAACTGGAAGTAAAAGAAGAATGGCTTAAAGAGAAGGAAAAGTTCGATCAAGCAACACAAGAGCGACGCCAAGAGTTAGAAAAACTCTCCAAACGATTACACGACCGAGAGCAATTGCTCAATGTTAAGGATGCTAACCTAACCGCCCGCGAGAACGAATTAATCAAAAGCCAACGGGATTTAGCCAATCGGGAAAAAGTGCTTAAAGCCAAAACCGAACGTTTAGACCAGTTAATTACTTTACAGAATGAACGACTGGAGCGCATTGCCAATTTGAGTGCGGATGAAGCCAAAAAGGAACTGATTAAAAATCTTGAAGCCCAAGCGCAATTAGAATCGTCCCAATACTTAAAAGATATTCGGGAACGAACCCAATTAGAAGCCGAACGCATTGCCCGCGAGATTATCCTTTTAGCAATTCAAAGATGTGCTTTGCCTTGCGTTTCCGAATCTACTGTTTCAGTTGTCAATTTGCCATCAGATGACTTGAAAGGCCGTATCATTGGTCGAGAAGGCAGAAATATTCGTGCGTTTGAGTCCCTGACTGGAGTAGAAGTAATAATTGACGATACGCCAGGAGCGATTGTCTTATCTTCATTCGACCCAGTGCGCCGGGAGATTGCTAAACTGGCAATGGAGCAGTTAATTGCTGATGGTAGAATTCATCAATCTCGGATTGAGGAAATTGTGGAAAAAGCCAAAGCAGATGTTGAAAACACTATAATTAGCACAGCAGAAGCAGTTTTAGTTGAGTTCAATGTTTCTGGGGTTGCGCCGGAGTTAGTAAAACTTTTAGGTCGGTTAAAATATCGCACCAGTTATGGTCAGAATGTATTGCTCCATTCGCAAGAAGTGGCAATTTTAGCCGGTATTATGGCGCAAGAACTTGGGTTAGACCCGAAAATTGCTGAACGCGCTGGTCTCTTACATGATATTGGCAAAGCTGCTGACTTAACCATTGAAGGTCCGCATGCGAAAATCGGTGCCGAACTTGCGGCAAAATATGGTGAAGATGAGATTATCGTCAATGCTATTGCAGCGCATCACGAAGAAGCCGAATTCCAATCTCCTTATGCGTTCTTAATCTCCGCGGCTGACAGTATCTCGGGCGCACGACCTGGTGCCCGACGCGATAATTTTGAAGCCTATGTTAAACGCTTACAAAACTTAGAAAAAATTGCCGCGTCGTTTGAAGGTGTGGAAAAGGTTTATGCTATTCAAGCCGGTCGCGAAGTAAGAGTAATGGTTGAGCCCGAAAAAATTTCTGATGTCGAAGCCGAAAATTTAGCCCGGAAAATTGCTAATCAAATTCAATCCGAATTGAAATATCCTGGTCAGATTAAAGTGATGGTAATCCGAGAACTACGTGCGGTTGATTATGCCCGTTAGTTAAAGCATCAGGATAATAAACACTTAATTGACCATTATTGATGATAGTAAAGCACATTCTCTTTTTGGGTGACATCTGCTCAGAGAGTGGCAGAAACGCCGTAAAAAAGCACTTACGAGCAGTTAAAGAATCAGAAGAAATTGATTTTGCCATTGGTAATGCGGAAAATGTTGCAGGTGGTTATGGCATTACTCCTAATTTAGCCCAAGAACTCTTGGATGCCGGTTTAGATTGTATAACTTTAGGCGACCATTTTCTTGACCGTAAAGATATTGTCCAATATTTAGATAGCGAGCCGAGAATTTTACGACCAGCCAATTTTCCTACGGGTGTGCCCGGAATCGGTGCTCGGGTTTTAGAAAATGCGAATATTAAAATCGGTATCATTGCACTTTTAGGACGAATTTTCTTAAGACCAATTAACTGTCCATTTGAGACCGCTCTTGCTTGTGCTGAAAAATTACGCAAAGAAACACCCATTGTAATTGTTGATTTTCATGCTGAAGCCACTGCAGAAAAACAAGCCCTGGCATGGCTTTTAGATGGTAAAGTTTCGGCTGTAGTCGGCACGCATACGCATGTGCAAACTGCAGACGAACGCATTTTGCCTTTAGGCACAGCATATATTACTGATGTCGGAATGTGCGGAGCAATGGATTCAATTTTAGGTATGCGCATTGAATCTGCCATAAAACGAATGGTCTATTCCATTCCTTTGCGTTTAGAACCAGCCAAAGATAATGTTCATCTCAATGGTGTTATTATTAGTGTTGATGCTGAAACCGGTAAAGCCTTAACAATTAAAAGATTGGATAAAAAGATTGAAGCACCGAATCCGTAGCGCGTTAGTCTAATAAATTGTAGGAAATATTGAAAAATTGACTCATTATGCCCAAGAAGTCTGAAGATAAAGAAAAGCATTCTTTAGTCATTCGTTTTATTGATGATATTGAAGGAATCGTTGAAGAGTTCTTCGATTTTCCGACAATTGATACCGGTTTTACCTTTGAGCCACCAGTTGATATTCTGGAAACTGATGATACGATTTATTTCGTAATGGAAGTTCCGGGAGTTACGCAAAATGACTTAAATATTGCGGTTGGACCATCAACTATAATTGTTCAAGGAATCAAACGTCCTCCGGATTTTTTACCTGCAGGCGCCAGTTTTTATAATCTGGAAATTGCTTATGGTAATTTTCGGAAACGAGTTTTATTACCTTGTCGGATTGAAACTCAGCCTGTGCGGGTCGCACTTAAAAACGGCTTATTAATGATGCAGTTTAGAAAATATCAGAAACAAATTCGAACCATCAAAATTGAGTAAAGCATTGATTTTTACTTGATAAATGAAAGAAGAAATGAATTCGCAACATCAAAATTGAGTAAAGACATTGTTTTTTACGAAGTTTAATTGAGAAATGGAACTCATATGAACAAAGAAGAATTAAAAGAATTCTCAATACCTGATGAGTTGCCAGTCTTGGCAATTCGCGGTGGCATTATCTTTCCGGGAGTAATCACTCCTTTAATTGTTTCTACAGCCCGAGCGCAAAAATTAGTGGATGAAGCCCTGATGAGTAATAAATTAGTCTGTGCGGTTGCTCAGAAAAATCAAGAAATTGAAGAAGCCGGTCCTGATGATTTGTATCGAGTCGGTACTGTTTCAATGATTGTCAAAATGTTAAGATTTCCTGATGGCTCATTGCGAATTCTTTTATCCGGCATTAAACGGGCACAAGTTGATGGTTATACTCAAACCGAACCATATCTTAAAGCCAAAATCTCCCTTATCACAGAAAGAGAAGAAAAAGATATTGCGACTGAAGCCTTAATGCGCAATGTTACCAGTATGTTCCAAAAGTTATCCGAGTTAGCCTCATACCTGCCGGATGAAATCAGTGCAGTAGTTTTGAATATCGAAACACCTTCAAAATTAGCCGATTTTGTGATTCAGCATATTAATCTGCCCATTGAAGAAAAGCAACGATTATTAGAAATTGCGGATGCTACAGAAAGACTCTCACAATTAGTTCCCTTACTGCAAAAAGAGATTAGCATTTTAGAATTGAGCGCTAAAATCCGCGAACGGGTAAAAGGTGAGTTTGATAAGAGTCAAAAGGATTATGTTTTACGCGAACAACTTAAAGCCATTCAAAAAGAATTAGGTGAAACTGATGAGTTGACTGCGGAAATCAATGCTTTGCGGGAAAAAATTGAAAAGGCTAAAATGCCCAAAGAAGCCAATGAAGTCGCTTTAAGAGAACTCAACCGGTTGTCAAAGATGTCAGTGCAATCACCCGAATATACTGTGACCCGTAATTATCTGGATTGGTTAATCAGTCTACCGTGGTCGGTCTCTACGGAAGATAACTTAGATATTCCCCGTGCAAAAAAGATTTTAGACGAAGACCATTATAATCTGACAAAAGTCAAAGAACGGATTTTAGAATATCTTTCGGTTAAGAAATTGCGACAGGATTCTAAAGGGCCAATTTTATGTTTTGTTGGACCACCTGGAGTTGGCAAAACTTCTTTAGGTCGTTCTATTGCTCGGGCATTAGGCAGAAAGTTTGTGCGGTTCTCTTTAGGAGGGATTCGCGATGAAGCCGAGATTCGTGGTCACAGAAGAACTTATGTAGGCGCATTACCAGGTCGAATTATTCAAGGAATGAGAAATGCCGGCACAAATAACCCAGTATTTATGCTGGATGAGATTGATAAGGTCGGCACTGATTTTCGGGGTGACCCGTCTTCTGCTTTACTGGAAGTCTTAGACCCAGAACAGAACTTTGCCTTTTCCGACCATTATCTGGAAGTGCCGTTCGATTTATCCAAAGTAATGTTTATTACTACCGCTAATATGACCGATACGATTATACCCGCATTACGCGACCGAATGGAAATAATTACCATTCCGGGTTATATTGCTGAAGAAAAGATGCTCATTGCGAAAAACTTTCTCATTAGCCGACAACTAAAAGAAGCCGGTCTGACGGAAAAGCAAGTCAAATTCAAAGACGAAGCAATTTATAAAATTATCAACGAATATACTCGTGAAGCCGGGGTGAGAAATTTAGAACGCGAAATCGGTGCCATTGTCCGTAAAATTGCTCGTAAATATGCTGAAGGCAAAAAACAGAAAGTTATTATTACCCAAGAAAATGTCAGTAAATTCTTAGGACCACCAAAATTCTTTTCTGAGGTTCGAGCCCGAAAAGGTCTACCTGGTGTATCAACTGGTTTAGCCGTAACACCTTATGGCGGTGAGATTCTGTTTATTGAAGCCACAAAGATGAAAGGTCAAAAAGGCTTATTACTAACTGGTTCATTAGGTGATGTGATGAAAGAATCGGCTCAAGCCGCACTCTCTTATATTCGCAGTAATGGCAAACAATTCCAAATCGACGAAGACTTCTTTACTAACTCAGATGTTCATATTCATATTCCTGCTGGAGCAACTCCTAAAGATGGTCCGTCTGCTGGTGTTGCGATATCTGCAGCATTGCTTTCGCTCTTAAAGAATAAACCAATTGACCCACATATTGCTATGACTGGTGAAATCACTTTAACGGGTCGAGTATTACCAGTTGGTGGCATAAAAGAGAAGATTATTGCCGCAAATCGGGCTGGTATTAAAACTGTGCTCTTGCCAGCTGAAAACAAGAAAGATTTAGTTGAGATACCAGAAAAGGTCAAAAAGAATCTGAAGTTCAAATTTGTCCGCTCAATCAAAGATGTCTATTCCGTGCTGTTTAACCAGAAGTAACAGGGTTGATTTAGACTAAAAAAGTCAAAAGCACATAAATTTTGTAGTCGTCAAGTTAATCTATGATGTTCATTCAGTATGTCCAACCAGAAGTAACAGAGTTGATTTAGACCATAATAGTATAAGAACTTAAATTTTTGTACTCATCATTTCAATCAAAGATATCCATTTCGTGTTATTCAATCAGAAAAAATAGGGGAGAGAGTTAGGAATTTCCAGCGAAAAGCCTGAAGAGCATTTTCACCTTGAGCCTTTGAACCCTTAAACCTTGAACCATATTCGCATAAAGCCCGTGTTTTCAGAATCTATTTAACTACCGGAGACAGAAGCAATATCAAAAATCAAATATCAAAATGAAAGTGTAAAATGTAAAAAAGGTTATTCTTTTTGAAGTTTGATTTGTCATTTTGATTTTTGAACTTTTGAACTTTAATCTTTTCTTATAGCAATCTGTAGCAATATCGTTGCCAAATTGTTTTGTATTTTAAGTTTCAAGTTTATTAAAGCGCTTGACCGCATTTGGGTTTTATGTTAGACTTTAGCAAATTTAAAAAGTGAGGAGGCAGTATGAAAGTAAAAATACTGTCGGTATTAATCATCTTAATGGGTATTGGGCTTTATGCGCAAGGTGAAGGATTATACTCCGCAGACACAAAGCACAAAGAGTTAATTTCAAGTGATTTTTCTCAGCGCAATCTGGCTAATGATAATATAAAGAACTTACCCTTTGATTCCTTGAATTGTCGGTTTGTGGGTAATTGGCCCTTTGGACCTTCTTATGCAGTGGCTTATGACCCAACAAGAAATCTCTGTTTTCTGGGTTCAGGTGGCGGTGTTTATATTCTTAATGTCGCTAATCCATTAAATCCAATTAATCTCATCGGTCAGAACTTTAGAACAAGAGGAGTAGTTTGGGGGCTTTTCTATTTGAATAATCGGCTTTATATTGCCGATGGTTATGCAGGTCTTGAAATCTGGGATGTGACTAATCCATCTTCACCAACAAAACTTGGCTATTGTGATACTCCTGGGAAAGCCCAAAGTGTCTATGTTTCAGGTTCCTATGCCTATGTCGCAGATGGTACTTCTGGTCTTAGAATCATCAAT
>JAOABV010000037.1 GCA_026418155.1 candidate division WOR-3 bacterium
AGATTTAAATCGACAAATTTCGCTTTGACATTTCTTTCAATTGACTGATGATAGAGTTCTTGAGGAAATTTTAAGAAGCGAGAAAGTGCACCCAACATTACAATATTTTGGACACGCACTTCTCCCAGTTCTTTTGCTTTATTAAATGCTTCTACAAGATAAAATTTCTTTACTCTTTTTTGTATTCGCTCGATTAAATCCTTGGGATATTCGGTAGCGCCGGTCAAAACGGGCATTGGTGCGATTTCTAAGGTATCGGTTAGTAAAATTCCTTTTTCTGACAGAAAATGTAGATGGCGGACTGCTTCTAATTTTTCAAAAGCAACAACAAAGTCAGCGGTCATTTCTTCAACAAGGGGCGAAAAGACTTTTTCACCAAATCGCAAATGACTATTCACACTTCCCCCTCGTTGTGCCATTCCGTGCACTTCGGCTTTTTTTACATCTAAGCCAGCTTGCATTGCGACATCAGCCAAAATATCAGTAAATAGTAGTACTCCCTGACCACCAACACCACAACACAGAATATTAGTTACCTTGTTTCTCATATAATTGCCTCCCGTTGACAGAGTTCGATACACATTCCACAGCCAACACAAAATGCGGGATTAATTACAACTTTATTATCCACAAAACTCATAGCAGGACACCCTATTGCCATACACAGTTTACAACCGTTACATTTTTCTTCGACAATCTTTTTGGCAGTTTTGCGAGGAACAAGTAAAGCACACGATTGTCGAGAAACAATAACTGCCGGTCCGGGTTCAGCAAGGATTTGTCGGAATAAAGTGCGATTCTCTCTGATTTTATACGGGTCAATAACATAAACTTTATCGATGCCACAAGCTTTAGCAACTTCAGCACAATCAAGTAATTTGGTCGGTTCGCCCATTAAAGTTTTACCTGTTCCAGGATGGTCCTGATGACCGGTCATTCCTGTAGTTCGATTATCAACAATAATTAAGATCTGATTGCCTTTATTATAAGCAGTATTAACTAAACCGGGTAGCCCCATATGGAAAAAAGTAGAATCACCAATAATTGAAACGACTCTCTTTCCGTTATGTAATGCCTTTTCAATGCCATGTGCTAATGTTATGGAAGCGCCCATACAAACACATGTATCCATCGCATTATGAGGAGCATATGTTCCCAATGTATAACAACCAATGTCACCGGTGATGATTACATCCTTTCTTTGGAGTAAATAAAAAAGTCCGGCGTGCGGACATCCTGGACACAATGCAGGGGGGCGCGCTGGTAAAGATGTTTCTGGACTGAAGGAAATTTTTTTATCAGTTAATGAGTTTCTTACTACTCGGGGATTGAGTTCATCAATTAATGGTAGTTTTTCTTTGCCAACAACTTTTATGCCGAGTGCTTTTACTTGTGTTTCAAGAAATGGGTCGACTTCTTCAATTACATAAAGGTATTTTTTACCTTGGGCAAATTTTTTAACCAACTCATTAGGAAAGGGCCAGACCATCCCCAATTTTAAGAACGATGCTTTGGGGAAAACTTCACGAGCGTATTGATAGGCAACACCATCTGCTATTATGCCTAAATTTTTTTTGCCTTCGATAATCTGATTAATAGTACTTGTGTTCGCATATTCGGTTAATTTTTGCATCCGTTCTTCTAAGGATTTGTGCCGCATACGTGCAAATTGTGGCAAAAGATTCGCCTTGGATATATCTTTATCATAACCTTTAGCAGTAATTTCTTTACGTTCGTCTAAATTGACAATGGTTTTAGAATGGGCGATACGGGTTGTAATGCGTAAAATGACCGGAACATCATATTGCTCAGAAATTTCAAATGCCAATTTAGTAAAATCTTTGGCTTCTTGACTATCTGAAGGTGTTAAAACAGGAATCTTCGCAAACATGCCATAATAACGATTGTCTTGTTCATTTTGTGAAGAATGCATTCCTGGATCATCTGCGGTTACAATTACCATTCCGCCGCGCACTCCAATATATGCTGAAGAGAACAACGGGTCGGCAGCAACATTGAGCCCAACATGTTTCATCGCACATAATGAACGAACACCGGCAAGTGCTGCACCTAATGCAACCTCTAAAGCAACTTTTTCATTTGTGGACCATTCACAATAAACATCTTTATAAGTTGCGAGATTTTCTAAAATTTGGGTTGAAGGTGTCCCGGGATATGCTGCGGCGACTTTACATCCGGCTTCCCAAGCGCCACGGGCGATTGCTTCATCACCGGAAAGTAATTTTCGTTTTATTATATTTTCCATGAAAAACTCCTTATCCTATTAAATAAAATTCACAGGTCATTAATTAATATTTTTGGATCTTTTCGATGCCTAAGATAACTCTTAACACGCCTAATGCCAATGCTTTCATTTCTTCTTCTCCGGGAATGACGAAAACGGGTTTTTTAATAAAACTAATCCATTGTTTTAATTTTCTAACTAATTGTTGAGATTTAGCAAGTCCGCCGGTGATAACTATTGCAGAAACTTTGCCTTTTAACACGACATACATTGAACCGATTTCTTTAGCAATCTGATATATCATAGCTTCATAAATCAGTTTGGCTTTTTTATCATTCTTTTTAATTCTTTGTTCAATAATTCTGATATCATCTGTGCCTAAGTATGCTAAAAGACCGCCTTTTCTTTGAATTTTGTCAAGCATTTCTTGTTTAGAATATTTACCCGAAAAGCACATTTCAATCACTTGAGCAAGAGGTAGAGAGCCGGTTCGTTGTGGAGAAAAAGGACCATCTTCATTGGCATTATTGGCATCAATCAGTTTGCCTTGTTTAATTGCCGAAACCGTAATTCCGCTACCAAGATGGGCAACAATAAAATTCAGTAGACCAATTGGCTTTCCTATTTTTTTTGCAACTTTTCGAACTACGGCTTTAATGTTTAAAAAATGGGATAGCGCTTTCCGTTCAATTTCTGGGAGTCCAGATATTCGGGCTAATGGGGAGAATTCGTCTACTGATTCAGGGTCGACAAAGAATGCTTTTAATCTGCGATCTTTGGCTATTGCATAACTAATTATTGGTCCTAGCAAGGAAGGGTGCATACTTTGAATTCTTCCTTGTTTAATATCAGATATTACTTTAGGTGTAATGGGATAAGTACCACTTTTTAAGGGCTTTAAGGGTCCGCCACGGGTAACAATGATATCGAAACTTTGCTTGCCAATTGCTTTGATAATTAATTCTTTTCGATAATTATACTGGTCTAAGATATTTTTAAATTTCTTGAGAATTGAAACGGGATGATGTATTATTTGCTCAAAAACTTTTATTAAATTTTTTTCATCAACCGATTTAATCGAGTTTGCTTTTTTTAAAAAATAGAATATGGCAATTTTTGTTGATGAGCCACCAGGATTAATAACTAAAATTCGCATTCCATCTACTATTTCTATTTCTTATTATAGACATTCAATCCAAATTTACAATAGAATGACAAATCAGCGCTTGAAATATTGTAGAAGATTTGATGGTTTCCGTTTTAATTTTCGTTCAGCTAAAGCATGGGCAACAATTGGTAAGGCAATTGTCGCTTCGCAATAACACTGAATAAATCTGCCTTGGTCAGTTTCCTTACCCCAAGAAATTGCTTCTTCAAAAGTTGCACCAGATAAACCTCCCCATTGGGGTGAATCGGTGGTTATTTGAATGGCATATTTATGAGGATAATAAGTTTCATCGGTAAGCAATCTAGTAATTCCTTTCTTGCCTGGAACTTTTTTGTTTTTATATAAAAGATCACAAGTCACGGCAAAAAGTTGGATAAAATCTTTGGGGACTCCGCCGCCAATATAAATCACGCCGGTTTCTTTAACTCGCTCACCTAAACTCATAAATTCAACATAATCTTTCACCGCATCGATCTGTAAATTGAAATCGCGACTTTTAGCAATCAGACAAGCATCGCCATAAGGGCTATCCATTATTGCGGGACAGAAAATTGGAACATTGTTTTCTGCGGCAATAGCAACAATACTTTTGATGCCCTTTTTACTTAACCATTTACCAAATAAATAGAGAAATTCGCGTGAGGAATAGTTGTAATGTTCTTGGAGGGTTTGAATAAAATCTGCGATTAAAGTGGTCATTTCAAGATAATCATCTTCACGACCATAGACATCGTAATACCGGTTTAATCCGTAGTAGAATAAATCCTTATCATTGGCTAAGTGTGAGCCCTGCCAGTAACATTTTCCCATTGCTTCGACGATATCTTCAGAGATATTGGCACCAGTTGGAATTAAGATGTCAATATAATTGTTTTCGATTAACCAGTTAATAATCTTCCATTGACCTGTAGTGGATAGTGAGCCGGCATAACCAAATAAAATTGTCAGATTCTTGCGGTTAATCATCTCGGCAAACACATCGACGCATTCAGCCAATTTCCGTCCTTGAAAACCAGTTTGCGCCATATCATTAAGTAATTGGGTTATTGATTTATTCGGTTTTACCTCTATTGCCTTGACTTTTTTTCTCAGAAACGGTATCTTTTTCATATTGGGCTTTACCCCTATGGCTTTGACTTTTTTTCTCAGAAAAGGGATCTTTTTCATAACACTCCTTTCTTAGGGTAAAAGTACTGCGGCTGCGACAACTGTGGTCCAAAATCCTCTTTTATCGCCAATTGCGGTTTGGGTAATATTCATTGTCCGAACGATTTTACCCGAAATTTTCCATATCTCTTTTCGTTCATCCCAACCGGCAGTTGGGTCAAATTCAACACCTAAAGTTGTTGCTAACATTGATGCGGCTAAATCTTCCGCATAATCGCCGGCTTTAGATTCAGTTTCGCCAAAAGAATGATATTCCGATAAATAACCATACTGATTTCTCTCTTTAGGCACTGCGACACCAATCGAGGCGGAAATCAAGCGATGCGGTTCATTGGTAGAATTTTCTGACATCACACAAAAGATAATTTCACCTGGAGTTAGATATTGTAATCCTTTACTGCGGGGAATAATTTTACTTGCCGGGGGTAAAATACTTGATACTTTGACAATATTAAATTGGGCAATGCCCGCATCTCTTAATGCGGCTTCAAAACTGGAAAGTTTATCACGATGCCGACCAACTCCTTTAGTAAGAAAAAGTTTTTTCGGAATAATCATTTTCCCTGGTTTCTAAAAATGGAGCAGAGCGGATTTGAACCGCCGACCTCCTGAGTGCGATTCAGGTGCTCTCCCAACTGAGCTACTGCCCCAAAATAAGAATAAATTATTTCATGCATTAAAGTTTTTTTCAACACTTGATTTTAATTAAAAAAAAATAAAAGTCAATAAAAAAATGCAATGTGTCAATCGGTATATTGGTAACATTAGGTAGGGTCAAGGATTTTGTGTAGAATCTTTTATTTCATACATAACGGCTTTGTCTTCCATTATTTGTTGTATTTGGTTAAAAGCACATATACTATCTGAATACCACTAGTATAATTACTAAAACTGTATATGGTAGTGTATAATACTTTGAGTAAATTAGACTTAATGTGCTAAAAATAAAAGTGTATCTCCCTAATCCGAGTAATTGACATTGGTTGAAAAAAAGAATATAATAATAGAATAATAAACTGAACCGATTGATTGATGTTTAATTGATATGTTGAATTGTAAATTCGATTTTTTTCTTTTCTCTTGAATAGATAGTTATTATGTTATTTTGTAATTTTAAGTATTACTTTTTAGTTTTTTACCGCAGAAGATGTTAATTCTATTAATATTAACAATCGGCTATATTCTTTGGGGAATTTTCGAATTGCAAGCGCATAAGAGAAATGTCAATAAAATTCCGATTCGGATTCATGTAAATGGTACGCGCGGTAAATCATCTGTGACCAGATTGATTGCCGGCGGTTTACGAGCCAGTGGTATGAGGGTAATTGCCAAAACCACCGGCACGAAACCAAGATTTATTATTAGTAATACTGAAGAAGTTCCAATTAAACGATTGGGCAAGCCTAATATTGGCGAAGATAAGAAAATTTTCCGGGAAGCTGTAAAATATAAACCGGATGCAATTGTGCTTGAGTGTATGGCTTTAGTACCAGAATATCAGTGGACTTCAGCACATCGCATTATAAAATCTAATTACGGTGTTATTACTAATGCTCGAGCAGACCATTTAGATGTGATGGGACCGACTGTGTTCGATGTCGCAAAAAATCTATCTAATACCATCCCGAAAAATGGTAAATTCTTTACGGCAGATGCTTCTCATCTTGAAATCTTTCGCCATCGGGCAAGAAAACAAAAAACTGAAGTCTTTCTTGCTGACCCTAATATGGTTACAGATGAAGATATGAAGGGCTTTTCTTATGTTGAGCATAAAGAAAATGTTGCTTTAGCCGTATTGGTTTGTAGTCATCTGGGAATAGATAAAAATACTGCCCTCAAAGGAATGTATCAGGCAAATCCTGACCCAGGAGTTATGCGCATCTGGACAATCCAGGACCAAGGGAAAGAAATGCGATTAGTAAATACTTTAGCAGCAAATGACCCAGATTCGATTTTTTTATTATGGGAAAGAGTAAAAAATTTGAGTGATGAGCGGATAGTCTTAGTAAATTGTCGGGATGACCGAGCAGACCGTTCTTTACAACTTGGCGAATTAACCGCACAAAAATTTGATGCAGACTGGTTTGTTGCCACCGGATTTTTGACAATGCCATATGTAAAAAAAGCAACCAGTCTGGGAATACCGAAACAGAAAATTGTAAATTTAGAAGGCAAAACACCCGAACAGATATATTCCAAAGTGTTAGATTTAGTTAAAAAGAACGCGCTGATTTTTGCTACAGGGAATATTGTTGGATTTGGCGAAACAGTAATCGCATATTTTGCCCAAAAAGGAGGGGAAATTGATTATAAAAGTGAAAATCAATAGTCTTAAAAGAAAAAAATTGCCTTTACTTTTTAGTATGATACAACCAAATAGTAAATACAAAAGCATCAAAAGTTATGAACCGAAATTGTTGTATCGCAATGTATAACAATTTTTTAATTTTATTGTTTAATATAAATAGAATTTGGCACAAAATTTGATTGTTTTTAGTATATCAATATAATGTGACTCTTAGCCTATGTCGTATATGTTTTATAAAGAATTTAAGCATATGATAGACATTAAGAGAAAAAGGGAACTAAAATGGTAATAGAAACGATTGGATTAGGAATGTTGGCGAGTCTATTTTTAACTGAGACGATAGGGCTTGCTGCTGGTGGTATTGTTGTGCCGGGATATATTGCGTTATATCTTCATCAGCCAATAAAAGTTATTGCGACAACGCTTGTCGGAATTATTACTTTTCTTATAATAAAATTTCTGGGTCAATTTATGTTATTATATGGCAGAAGACTTTTAGTCATTGCGGTGCTATTGGGTTATCTTCTTGGATTTCTTTTTCGGTTGTTTCCGGAGATTCATTTTGCCGAACTAAGACTGGATATTACCACAATAGGTTATGTGATTCCAGGATTAATTGCATATTGGATAAATCGTCAAGGTATTATTGAGACCATTACCACGATGACTGTTGCCGCAGTTTTAACTCGGTTAATTATTATCTTTCTTTCTCAGGGAAGAATTTTTCCCATCTGAGGTGTTTCGTGAAGAAGCGGACAGGTAAAGTTGGTAAAACAGTCTTAATTGCTTTCGCCTTATTTTCGATATTTTTATTTGTTATTCTCTCTGCCAGTATTCGGGTAGTCAAAGCCAAGTTTTATGAAGAGAAGTTAAAAGCCGGGCAAATTTATTTGTCAGCAATGGAGGTAATAAAAAAAGAGCGTCTGCGCTTGGGACTTCCAATTGATACGATTAATGACCCTAATAAGACCGGACTCATCGGTTCGCAATACACCACAATTACATTAGAGCGAAACGATTTGTCGTCGGTGCTGACAACTACTGATCCCAATTTTCCAGCAATTTTTATTGAACTATTTAAGAAATTAAAGTTAAAAGAAAATGACACAATTGCTGTTGGGCTCGATGGTAGTTTGGTTGGCGCGAATTTGGCGCTTTATTCCGCAATGCGGGTTTTGGGCTTAAAGCCGATTATTATTACAACCGTCAGTTCTGCAATGTGGGGCGCAAATGAGCCTCAATTCACATTTCTTGATATGGAACGAATTTGTTATCAAGAGAGAATCTTTCCTTTTCGTTCATCATTCGCAACCTTAGGTGGCGAAGATGATTTGGGGCGTGGCTTTAGTCCTCAGGGTCGAGCCGAGTTAATGTTATCTTGTCATCGGAATCAGATAAAATTGCTCAGTTCGCAAAATTTACAAACCAGTTTAGGCGTGTCGCCTATTGAAAGACGATTACAAGTTTATTTTACTGGAACCGAAACCCAAGAATCGGCAACAGTAAGTTCGGCTCGGAGGCGAATTAAAGCATTTATCAATATTGGAAAATCAGTTGCTAATATTGGTGCTAATTTAGGCGTATCGCCGCGAAGTACTTTGAATCAGGGTATCATAAAAAATAAAAACAAAAAGATTGACCCTAATTCAGTGATTTACCATATGCTAATTAGAAAAATTCCTGTCATCAATCTTACCGATGCTAATAAAATTGCGATGCAATATGGCCTTCCAATTGCTGCAGTGCCTTTGCCAACATTGGGTAAAGGAAAACTGTTTGCCGAAAAACGATATTCGGAAACTTTGGCATTAATTTTTACTCTGCTTATTATTATTATTCTTTACTTTGTTATTAGATATGATTTGGAATATTATCTTACAAAGAAAAAGGAGCACTAATGAAAATCATCAAATGGTGGTTGCTTTTGTTTAGTATTGGTCTGGGTGAAGAAACGGCTCAACCGATAAGTCTGGATATTAAAAAAGTCACTCCTCGAACAATAATCAGTGTGGTTAAACGAATTGAGCAAGAATACTACCTTTTGACTAAAGAGCGACCAATTGATTTAGCTGTTACTGGACCAACTTATATTAGAGTTTATACTCGATTATTATGGCGGGATGATATGACGGGCAAACAGAACTATCGGTTACTACTGAAACATGGTGAAGACCGAAACGGCCAGGACGAGAAACTATTGACATTTGAAACAGAAAAATCTAATACTGCAATTGGCGAAAATAAAACCCGTTATTCTAAATGGCGCTCGTTTTATCTGGAAGTCCCATCAGGAATTAATCAATACCAAATTTCACTTGTCTCTGCTCCATCAGAAACTGTTGCTTTACGCTTTAGTTTTGAAAAACCCAAAGAATATAAGAAGATAACTCCAGAACAACCTTATAAAGAATTACAATTTGTTGAGTGGGAAAAAATCATAACTTATTATGAGATAACTAAAAAACAACCAGTCAAAGTAAAAGTAACCGGACCGGCAATCTTAAAAGCAACTTGTCGTTTGAACTATGATTATACCTTAGAAGGTAAACAGAGTTATA
Source organism: candidate division WOR-3 bacterium (assembly GCA_026418155.1). Classification (NCBI taxonomy): domain Bacteria; kingdom Pseudomonadati; phylum Caldifarciminota; species Caldifarciminota bacterium. The sequence continues at coordinate 9,447 of JAOABV010000037.1, forward strand.
CTATTTCAGCATCAGTATCAGGCAAAGAGTGGCAGGCAAAGACATTTCGCACGGAAAAATCGCAGACGGGAATGTATAAGAACCAACCAGCAATAATTCCGTCAACACCAAATAATTTCTATTTGGATGTGCCCCCAGGCAATTTTATTATTGAATTCAACTTGAAAGCCGGATTAGGAAAAAGTGCCGGCATCAGTTTTTCAGTAAAAGCAAAAGATACATATGAATAAAAGTTTAAAGTTCAAAGTGCAAAATATAAAGTAAAAGCAAAAGACACATATGAATAAAAGTTTAAAGTTCAAACGCAAAGTATAAAGTAAAAGCGAAAGATACATATGAATAAAAGTTTGCGCAAAATATAAAACTCAGCAGTATTTTATATGTTGCAGGACGGACTATAGTTTATGAATAAAAACGCAAAATGCAAAACGCAAAAACTTACAATCTCTATTCACTTACTGCTATCCGCTATTTGCCTGCCCGTTACGGGCGTGTTGTCTTCGGTCGGTTTTAGTCAGTCTCGTGTTGTAAAGTTTACTCCGCGACCCCAATTAAGTTTTACGCTTTCAACAATTTACGATGATAATATCTTTAAGTATTCAAAGGTTGATTTGAACAATTTTCGTAATCAAATCAGAAACTATGCGGAACGCACAAGCCGGTTTCCCTTTCGCACGGCTGATGATTTTATTGTGCTATTAAATCCAACAATCACAATACCAGTTAATAAAATACCAAATACCAAATACCAAATTCCCAAAATTCACTTAAACTATAAGCAATACCATTATACGATAAACGCTGAAAAGTCTTATCAGATTATCTCTTTAGGCATACACCAACCACTTTCTTCCCAAATCGCAACTGAAATCAATTATTTGTATCTACCCCGATATTTAATTAGATATTACCGAGACCCTTTAGTCCAATCAACAAAATATATTCCTTGCATATTTTCCGAGCATCTTTTGACTATAGAAATGGTCTATAGATTATACGACACAAAAATTAAACCAATTATAAGATACGAAATTAACAATTATGAAAGAAATTTTGATTTTTATGATAGCAAAGCAATAAGATATGGCTTGAATATAACACCTAAGATTAGAAAATTATTATTTGAATTTTCGTTCGAGCAAAAGCATAACTATGCCAAAGGACCGATACCGGATATCTCGTATATTGAAACTAACTTATCAATAGGTTTTAAGCGAGAAATTACAAGATTTCTATCAGGTCAAGTTATATTTGGTATTGATGCCGATTGGTCAAAAAGGACATACACCACTAAAAATAGTTATCATCAGGACCCATATCATCAAGGCAGAACAGATACTAAATATGGCTGGAGAATTAATTGGGAATACCGAATCACAAAACAAATACACCTAATAAGCAAATACGAAAACGAAGTCAGAAATGTCAATTCTCTTTATCGGGTCGACATTGATGATATAAAAGATTATCGAACTAACCGATGGTCAGTCGGGATAAAATTAACACCAAGGCTAAAATGAAGATAAAAAACTTATTGAAAATTAAACCAGGTGATAAAATGAAGATAAAAAAACTTATTGAATTTAACACCAAAGATAAAATGAAACAAAAAATAATTTTACTATGGCGATACAATTGCTATTTACACCTATTAATTTGCGGTGGATTTTTGGTTTTTCTTTCGAGCATTCCTTTGAGTTGTAAAAAACCAATTGAGGAGTCGATTTATCAGGTTGTAAGTAGATGCGCCAATCCCGGCTATGCACAATCAGTCTATGTTACTAAATTAAATAACAAAGACTACGCATTTGTGGCTTCAGGCCAAGCTGGGTTGGTAATATATGATGTGAATAATCCTGAGCAACCGTATATTAAAGCACAATGGATGGATAGCGCTAACACTTGCTGGTCGGTAATGACCTTAAACAATTATGCATATCTTGCTTATGGTTCTAAACTCTATGTCAAACTGAATGTAACAAATTTGGATAGTATAAAAACCAGTGCGGTCTTTTCTTCGGTCGGCTATGTGGCTTATGCTTATGATATATTTGCTACGGATACAAATTTGATTGGTGTTGCAGCCCGCGAGCGACTTTTCATTTATGATTTAACTGACCCGTTCTTTCCTAATTATAGCACACTCTCGCTTCCTCGGTGTATTCGAGGAATTTTTATAAAAGACTCTTTTGCTTATCTTGCTTGTGAGCAACTTGGAGTTAGTGTTGTTAAAATAAAATGGACACCAAATCCGAATGTTGAACTTATTAGCAATATTGATACCCCAAGTAATGCCCGGTCGCTTTTTGTTAAGGATAATACTTGTTATGTTGCAGATGGACGAGGTGGTTTAGTAATGATTGATATTTCCGCACCGACATTTTCATCTATAATCAGTAGACTGGATTTACCTGGTTATGCCCAGCGAGTTTATGTAAAAGATACATTGGCATATCTTGCTTGTGGTGATGCGGGATTATGTGTTGTCAATGTCAAGGATAAAAATAAACCCTATTTAGTGGAAACGGTCAAGACTTCATATGCCAAAGGTGTCTTTGTGAATAATGAGCAGATAATATTTGTTGCCGACCGAGATGAAGGGTTAGTGATAATTAAAAGCAAAAAGTAAGAAAAAAATGATATAAGAAGTAAGAGGTAAGAATAAATGAAAACATTTAGCGTTTTTTTAGCATTTCTTTTAGGTCTTATCAATAGTCTCTTAAGTCAAGATTTTATTCGATCGCCAGTTCGGTCTGAGTTTTCAATTATTGAAAAAACAGGTGATTTCATCAAAGTTGAAATTAAAGTTTCCGATGAAGATTTAATTGATTTTAATCTTGAAGAAAGATTAAAAGCCGAATTTAGCGAAAATCAAACACCATATCTCTATCGTGGTAAATTCATTGCCGTTGAGGAAAGTTATATTCCTGATATTGTAGTTAATAGCGTTGATTCAACGATTATTGCGATTAATCCAGAGATGTGGCCTTATCGGCCGGGTCATACCGATTATTCGCGAGCTGCGATTCGCGATCTGCCAGTTACAATGTGTGGTCAACCCGGTAAGTTAGGACATCTTACTGTTGTGCCCATCGCAGTAAAACAATTTGAATTACGCGATGACCATGTTATCTGTTATCATAAAATCAAGATAGCAATCCACGCATCGCTATCCGGCAATTGCAATACGCTTACTCATTATGGTCGAGTTCGTTTCGAACGAGAAAAAATCGAGTCCTCCGCTTTTCATACTCTATATCAGAGTGTAATATTAAACTATGAGCCGAATCGTGCAAAAAATGGAATAGGATTACCAGGAAAATATTTAATCATAACGCCTGATGTTCTATACACTAATGACCTTTTGCAATTAGCCCGATGGAAAGAACTAAAAGGTTATTCGGTGAGTATCAAACGTCTTTCGGAAATTGGCTCAAGTTATTCGGCAATTAGGAATTATATTATGCAATTTTATAATGCTAATCCGACATTAGAATATGTGCTTTTAGTAGGTTCAGCCAGTCTTTTGCCTAGTATTCCAATTCCCGGCACATCCAGTATTGGAGACCATCTTTATAGTTGTGTTGCGGGTAATGATATTTATCCGGATTTGTTTGTTGGTCGTTTACCAGCGTCAAATGCATCCGAACTTGCGGTTATGGTTGCGAAGATTTTAGGCTATGAGAAATCACCTTGGGTCCAAGATACTTCATGGTATCGAAGGGCTTTGATGGTCGGCACACAATACTCGTCAACTGCCGTAGTTTGGACGGCATTAGCAACTTTGCGCTGGACCAGAAATAAGTTTTTACAAAATAACTATTTAAGAGTTGATACGATCTTTGACCCACCCTATAACAGTGGTGTAGGTATAATTGACACGATTATTACCCGCGGTGTATCATTTGTTAATGGTCGAGGTTGGGGGAATCGGTTTGGTTGGGATAGACCTGCGTTTCATAGTGATAATATCAGTTTGTGTAATAACGGTTGGAAACTGCCGGTGATTACAAGTTTTTATTGTGCGACCGGTAATTTTGCTTTTGACCCTTGTTTTGGTAAGGTGTGGCTTTCTAGCGGGACTCCAACTCAACCTAAAGGCGCAGTGGCTTTTTATGGTCCTACTTATGGCACAACTTCAACCCGATATAATAATTGTCATAATTACGGTGTGTATTGGGGAATTTTTGATGAAGGTATTACGCATTGTGGTCCAGCAATGTTCCGGGGCAAATTAGAAATGATGGCTAATTTTCCTCTCTCCCGTGATTCGGTTGATTTGAAAATTCATACTTTTACTTATAATCTTTTTGGTGACCCGTCTTTACAAATGTGGATTGGTAAAGTGCCGGATTCACTTTTCTGTAGTTATAGTCAATCAATTCCGGTGGGCACAAGTCAATTTTCAGTTTTAGTTAACAATCGTGTAGGTCAACCTGTGGCTAATGCTTTAGTTTCTTTATATAAACAGAATGAAGTAAAAGTAGTTGCGAGAACCAATAATCAAGGAGTTGCTAATTTTGATATTTTGGTCCAAACACCCGATACTTTGTTTGTGACCGTGACTGCACAAAATTATATTCCGCATCAAGGTATGTCTTATGTTGTTTCTTCACCGGTTTATGTTGGTTATTATAGTCATTCAGGCAATCTTATTGCCGGGCAAAATATCAATTTATCCGTGAGTTTGAAAAATTATGGCACTTCGCAATCTGCATCTAATACGGTTGCGATTCTAAGAACTGATGACCCGCATATTCAATTGCTCGATTCAGTTAAAAGTTATGGTAATGTTTTACCGGGTCAGATAGCAGTAAATTCATTTCAAGTTGCGGTTGCACCTAATTGCACCAATGGACATCAGGTTCGGTTTCAACTTTTTATCACAACGCAAAGTGGTGCGTATCAAAGTGGTTTTAGTTGTCAGATGCGGGCCGGTGAATTGTCTTATTTGCGACATCAAGTCTTAGATGGTAATAATCAAATTTTAGAACCTGGAGAATCTGCCAATCTTTTGGTCAAAATCTATAATCGCGGTTTAGAAAATGTGCATAATGTTTCGGGGATTTTAAGGTTTGCTAATCCTGCAGCAATTAGAATTTTAGATTCTTTGGGATATTTTGGTAGTGTTTTAAGTGGTGATTCGGCACAAAACAGTACGGATTATTTTACAATTCAGGCCAGTTCGCAGATTGCGGTTGGTCATCAGTTTTATATGCAATTAGTATTACGGGCCGATAATAATTATCAGCGAATTGTTAATGTTCCAGTGGTGGTTGGTGTGGTCAATGTTAGTGCGGTTTTAGGTCCTGATGCTTATGGTTATTATGCGTATGATAATGTTGATGTCGGATATAATCAGGCGCCGGTTTATCAATGGTATGAGATTGACCCGAATTATGGTGGTTCAGGTATTAGAATTCCATTGCGCAATGATGATATTAAAACAATTCATTTGCCATTTAATTTTAAGTTTTATGGCCGAAATTATAATCGGCTCTCAGTCTGTTCTAATGGTTATTTGGCAATGGATTCAACAAATATTGCTGACCCGTATAATTGGCGATTGCCTGGACCATTAGGCGCGCCAGCAATGATTGCACCGTTTTGGGATGATTTTCATCCGGACACAATGAATGCCAGTGGTGTCTATTATTATTATGACGCCAGTTCGCATCGGTTTTGTGTCCAGTGGTCAAGAGTGCGACATATTCACGGTTTTAAGACTCCTGAAGTTGGTGAATTACAGACTTTTCAAGTAATACTTTTTGACCCAGTCTATTATCCGACTCAAACAGGTGATGGTGATATTCTGTTTCAGTATCATACGGTCTTTAATGATGATACTACATATGATGATAATCACAATTATGCGACTGCGGGCATTGAGAATTATGAGCAGACCATTGCAACGCAATTGACTTTTGCTAATCAGTATCCAGCCTCAGTAGCACCAATTGTAAGTGGTCGAGCAGTTAAATTTACGACTAATCCGCCAGATACTTTTACTTCGATTCGCGAGGAGGTTGCAACTATCTGCTA
>JAOABV010000038.1 GCA_026418155.1 candidate division WOR-3 bacterium
GCACTGCCATTACTTAAAGAAAAGGGAATAGGTGTTAAATTGATTGTGATATAACTGGCTGGAATCCATACAGTCCAATAAGTAAGATGATTCAAATCATTCGTAATATATCGAATATTATTTAGGGGTTGATTACCATAAGGGTCAGGGTCAACATTATTATTGGCGCTCGGATTAACTAACCAGAATTGACCAGTACCCGAATTACCTGGGCTGATACTCAGTGTCATCGTATTACCAACGAGATTACCAAGATTATCCGCAATATCTAAATCATAAGATGGTTGCGCCAACGCATAAGTTAAAAGACTGATAAAAAATAAAACTGCAAATACTTTAAATGGTTTCATTGAAACCTCCTCTTAATATCAAACCCGCATTGTGTATAAAATGCTTTTCCAATCGGGTTTACTTGTTTGTAAATTTGCCTTAGAACAGAAAAACCCAGAAATCTAATGTTAACTATTTTTTTAACAATCACAAAAACTCCTTTCATTCATACATACCACCATTGCATTAAAATTAATAAGTTTATCAATAATATCAATATAAGGATGTAGAGTACTAGCCCTTATTACGGACAACCCTAATCGATTTCGCAATAGCGGTTTATTATACTTTTTTAACTTTTTTGTCAAAGAACTAAATTTTTTAGTATTTTTTATATTTTATTTTTAATATGAGTTATCTAAGGAAGCTCCCGCAAACAAAGATATGTAATTTGTAGACGAATAAGTATTCTCCATTAAATCAACACTGTCCTTACACCGCAGGCTTTTCTCTATATAGTAGGAACCTCGGTCAACATCTTTTATACATTTAGTTTCTAACATAACAAAACCAAATCTTTGCTGATTAATGTCGCTGATTATAAAATTTTTTAAACAATATTTCGATAACATTATTAAAGTTTACCAAAATCAACCCGACTTGTCAAGAGTAAATTTTAAACGTAATTCCCAAAACTCGCAATTAATTTTAGTACTCAACGATTCTGTACATTAACATTTATATTGCTTTCAAAACATTTATTTACAATGAGTTACAATAAGACCTCGGGATATAAGTTCTGTTCCCTTTTCTGATAGCTTTTAGATAAAATTTTTTCTTTTTTATTTGTTAATTGATTTACCAAGAGGGGTATTAGTCAAATAGAAAATTCTGCAAGCATACCCGGTAAATTACTTGACTTAATCAAACAGGGAATGATGGTATATATACGGAGATTTTTAACGATACATTTTATATTACGAGTAAACACAAGGATTTCTTAACAACGGGATAGACAAAATTTAGCGATTCGATGTTTTCTGAGATAATGGGATATTTCCCTGGAAGGGAATTGGTTGAAGTTGTTTCATCGTTTGTCTATTATTCGTAAAGGCTACACAGAAATGGGTTAATTCTTTTAATCTCGGAAAACTTTCCCCAATCGCCATGTCCTGGATAAACAATCGTATCATCAGAAAGTAGTAGTTGTAAGCGCTTCAATGATAAAATCATTTTTTCTTCAGAAGCGTTAGGAAAATCTGTTCTTCCGATAGAATCAAAAAATAATGTATCACCAGTAAAAGCAATTTTTTCACCAATAAGACAAATTCCACCTTTAGTATGTCCTGGTGTATGATAAACTTTCAATTCTACTTCCCCTACTTTAATAATATCACCTTCATTTAGCAAAACATCTGCAGGCGGAGAAGAAACATACTCTCCCATCAAAAGAGAAAGATTTTGCGATGGGTGGATTAGCAAGTCCGCATCGTCTTTGTGAATATATATTTTAGCTCCGGTTAATTCTTTGATTGTTTTATTAGCGCCAATATGGTCAACATGTCCATGGGTATTAATAATATATTTTATCATGCCTGGTAAAGTAGAAGCAGTATTAATAATTCGAGTTGCTTCAAAACCCGGGTCAATGACTGCAATTTCATCAACTGAATGCAACAGATAGCAATTTGTCATCATCTCTCCGACTGTAATTTGGATAACCTTACTCATTTTATCAACTCATCTCTCTGTAACTATTTTCAAGTCTTAATAAAAGTTTTTTCCATCTAAGCCCAGCACTAAATCCACCTAACGAACCATCTTTTTTAACTACTCGATGACAGGGAATAATGATTGGTATAGGATTATTTGCCAATGCTTGTCCTACAGCACGACTCGCATTTGGTTTTCCAACTCTTGAAGCCAGTTCTGAATAGTTAATAGTTTTACCATAAGGAATTTTCCTGGTCTCTTTCAAGACCTTTTGCGTAAAAATTGGTAGAGTACTGATATCGTAATTAATATCAAATTCGACACTTTCACCAAGAAAATACCTCTTAAGATCTGGTATAATTTTTTTTATATATGCATTCTGGATTATTTTATTAGCAGAAATTTTTTTTAGATATATACCTAAAATTATTTTAGAAATTCCCCTCTGATTAGTCTCAACCCCAATATTCCCGAATTTAGTTTTTAGAATATACATTTTTACTATTTATCCGGAAAAATATCGATTGGTTGTTACGGTAAATTATGAAATTAGGCTTGAGCTGCAACTGCGCGTTTGCCAGCCTTTTTACGAACATATTCACCTTTATACCGAATACCTTTGCCTTGATAAACATCCGGTGGTCTAATTGCGCGAATTTCCGCAGCAACTTCTCCGACTAACTGTTTATCAATTCCTTTTATCGTAATTTCGGTCATCTGTTCTTTGGGGTCTTCAGGATTAGGGATTTGTTGCAAATCGACACTAATTTCTTTAGGAATAGGAAAATCCACTGGATGCGAAAACCCCACAAAGATTTGTAATCCATCTTTTGTCTTTTGGGCTCGATAACCAGTACCTCGAATCTCTAATTTTTTCTCATAGCCTTGCGTAACACCGATTATCATATTCTTAATTAATGCCCGCATTGTACCAATAAAACGCATTACATCAGACTTCTTCCCCAACACAGAAATCTCATTATCTTTAATTTCCACTATAGTTAATGGGTGTAAGTTCAATTCCAAAGTTCCTAATGGACCTTTAACTCGCAAAAGCGAGTTATTTGAATCGGTCTCGACATTTACACCTTTTGGTATTATAATTGGTTTTAATTTTTTTGCCATAACCTCAATTATACTCGAAATTTAGGATTCGTCAAGAATAATTTATTTTATCTGTCTCTCGCCTCAGTTCTATAAATCGTAGTATCTTTTTTCAATTTCTTTCATCGATACTCTACCAAATGCAATAACCCCTACAGATTTCTTTAATTCTATTAATTATATGTCTTTAGAGTTGACTTAACATATTTTTTTAGTATTATATTTGATATTATAAATATTTTAGAGATTTATGGAGGCAAAATGTTAAAAGAATTTGTTAATGAGCCTTTAACTGATTTTACTAAAGATGAAAATATTAAAATGATGACCGAGGCTTTGACAAAAGTTAGTCAGGCATTCGGTAAAGAGTATGATTTAATCGTAGATGGTAAATTTATTAAGGCAAAAGATAAATTTAACTCTTATAATCCTTCTCAAAAAGACGAAGTCCTCGGCGTCTTTCAAAAGGCATCAGAAAAAGAAGCAGAAACAGCAATGGAGGTAGCATTAAAACGATTTGAGGTTTGGAAATTCTTTTCAGCTAAAGAAAGAGCACTAATCTTACTTCGAGCAGCAAACATTATGCGTCAACGAAAATTTGAAATGAGTGCAACAATGGTTTATGAAGTAGGTAAAAACTGGATGGAAGCCGATGCTGACACGGCTGAAGCCATTGACTTTTTAGAGTTCTATGCCCGTGAAGCAATTCGATATGCTCAAGACCAACCATTAACTCCTTATCCAGGCGAATTTTGTGAACTTAAATATATTCCCTTAGGTGTTGGAATTGTAATCCCGCCGTGGAATTTTCCTTTGGCAATTTTATGCGGTATGACTTCGGCAGCAGTAGTTACCGGAAATACTGTGATATTAAAACCTTCGAGTGACGCACCATTAATTGCCTATAAATTTATGGAGATAATGATGGAGGCCGGTATTCCTGATGGTGTAATAAATTTCGTAACCGGACCAGGTTCAATCGCTGGAAATTATCTGGTCTCCCACCCCAAAACACGATTTATTGCATTTACCGGTTCTAAACAAGTTGGCTTAGGCATCGTAGAATTAGCCGGCAAAACCCAACCTGGCCAGATTTGGATTAAACGCGTCATTGCTGAAATGGGCGGTAAAGATTTTATTATTATTGATAATGAAGCAAACCTAAAAGATGCCCTACCAGGAGTCATTGCTTCCGCTTTTGGATTTCAAGGTCAAAAATGCTCAGCCTGTTCTCGGTTGATTGTGCACCAAGATGTTTATGACGAATTTATTTCAATGGTCAGCGATGCGGTAAAAAAGATTAAAGTCGGTCCAACAAAAAATCAAGAAAACTATATGGGACCTGTGATAAATGCTTCTGCTTATAAATCTATTATGGAATATATTGAAATCGGCAAGAAAGAAGGCAAACTTGTTGCCGGAGGGAAAGAATCACTTTTAGCCCAAACCGGATATTTTATTGAACCCACAGTATTTGTTGATGTTTCACCTAATGCACGGATTGCCCAAGAAGAAATTTTCGGCCCAGTTTTAGCAATAATCAAAGCAAAAGATTTCGAGCACTCTATTGACATTGCTAATAATACTGAATACGGTCTAACCGGAGCATTTTATTCTCGGAACCGTGACAAAATTGCAAAAGCCAAAAAGTTACTTCATTGCGGAAATCTTTATATAAATCGCAAATGTACTGGCGCATTAGTTGGTGTCCATCCATTTGGTGGCTTTAATATGTCAGGGACAGACTCTAAAGCCGGCGGCAGAGATTATTTAAGTCTATTCCTACAAGCCAAATCAATTGCCGAAAAATTATAAAATTATGAAGTCATAAAATTTAGGAAATAAAAAATAAATCTGCATCCTCAGATTTAATTAATTAACTAAAGAGGTGTGAAAATGAATCCGAAAAGAAAGAAAGTTATCATTATGGGAGCCGCAGGCAGAGACTTCCATAATTTTAATGTATTTTTTAGAGATAATGAAGACTATGAAGTAGTGGCATTTACTGCAACACAGATTCCTAATATTGACAATCGGACCTATCCTCCAGAACTAGCAGGCAGATTATACCCCCAAGGCATTCCAATTTATCCCGAAGAAAAACTTTCCGAATTAATTAAAAAGCATCGTATCGATATTGTGGTCTTCGCATATTCTGATGTCTCTCTTCATCATGTAATGAATAAAGGCAGTGAAGTTTTGGCTAATCGAGCAGATTACTGGTTATTAGGCCCACGCTCTACCCAATTAAAAGCAAAGAAAACCGTGATTGCTGTGGGTGCGGTGCGAACTGGTGCCGGCAAAAGTCAAACCACTCGTCGCATCACAGAAATCCTATCAGAAATGGGTAAAAGATTCTGCGTTGTCCGACATCCAATGCCTTATGGCGATTTGACTCAACAGATTGTCCAACGCTTTGAGCAATTGTCCGATTTAGACAAATACCATTGTACTATTGAAGAACGCGAAGAATATGAACCTCACCTTCTTAAAGGCACCACAGTCTTTGCCGGCGTTGATTATGAAAAAATTCTTGAACAGGCAGAAAAAGATTTTGATGTTATCGTCTGGGACGGTGGCAATAACGACTTTCCGTTCTATAAACCGAACCTCTTAATTGTTGTTGTTGACCCATTAAGACCAGGTCACGAAATAAATTATTATCCTGGAAGCGTCCTGTTTCGTTCCGCCCAGGTCATCGTTATCAATAAGATGGATTCAGCCAATCCTTCTAATGTTGCGATTATTAAGGATAATCTAAATAAATATAATCCAGACGCAATTGTAGTTGAAGCTCATTCGTTGTTAACAATATCTGATGCGGAAATGATAAAAGGAAAAAGAGTTTTAGTAATTGAAGACGGACCAACCCTAACTCACGGTGAAATGCAGTATGGTGCCGGAATGGTTGCGGCCCAAAGATATGGTGCATCTGAAGTTATTGAACCGCTTCCCTTTGCTACCGGTTCAATACTTGAAGCCTATGAAAAATATCCTCATCTTAAAAAATGCTTACCTGCACTTGGTTATAGCCCAACTCAGATTGAAGAACTTGAAGAAACGATTAACAACACACCTGCTGATATTGTTATTGAAGCAACACCTGTTAATTTATCCCAAGTCTTAAAGGTTAACAAACCAATTGTAAATGTTGAATATCAACTTAAAGAGATCTCAAAACCTGATTTGAAAGAAATAATCATTAACTTCTTCAGTAAAAACAAATAAATATTTTAAGTTCAATATTAAAAATTCATTAACTTGTTAACGGAACAGTTAACTTATATAAATTGACAACTTCTTTTATCGTAGAATAGATATTTTTTCGTTTTAATAATTGATTTCATTGTTGGAAATACATCTTCTCTGTTATTCAAAAAATTGTAGCTTAGAACTTACGGTATAACGATTTTAATTCTTAGATATAGTCAAGGTGCCTATTTTCCGGCATTGTTAGGCGTAGCATTGCCAGCAGTAATACCCGATTAGGATTATTAAAAAATCTTAAATATCTTCATCAGAACCAACAATTTTTCATATAATGCTAAAAATCTATTTGTGTATTATTAAGAAAAAACCATTTTTATGCTCCAATGTCCAAAAGCGCACATAGGGGCTAGGCTCTGGCTAGCCCTGAGTTAGGTCAAGCCTGGGATTCTGTTAACCCATAACAAGAACCAATTTACCATATATGCGATATAGGATGTCGCATATAAGGTAGCCTTAACCTGAACCGATTGGAGTATTTTCTTTAATTTAAGGTTACTTATTGTATTAAGTGGTTAGTATGACCACAGAATATCCAAAATGCGAAACTCAAAATCAGAACCTCTAAAATAGAGTTGTCTTATGTAAACATAGATGACTAATATTTTATATAATAATAAGAAGATAAGAGTCCTTTGTTAAACACCAGGCTACCAAATGTTCGAATTATCTCATATAAAACAAACACGAAACATTAGGCAAATATCGACTTCAAATGAACTTTTTCTTACCGATAACTCAAGATATTTCCCAAAACAAAAGTTAAGAATAGCCTAAACCTTCAAAATTCTACTTCTAAGTTGTGAATATCGCATTAAATATAAAAAGGAAGAAAAAATCTCCGCTATTGGAGTCAAACTTTCTATCGCTATGTGCTTATAACCTCTTTAACCTAAATAAACCATTAAATTTAAAATTAATTTAGCCTTAAATCGAACTCATTAATGTCTTATTTAATTTATAAGTATTATATTAGTTATAATGTGCTTAAGTAATGACTAAATTTTTTTGTCCAATCCTATAATTTAGCCTTAAATCGAAATCATTAATGTCTTATTTAATTTATAAGTATTATATTTTAGTTATAATGTGCTTAATTAATGACTAAATTTTTTTGTCCAATCCTATAAAATTGAAACCCCTAAAGAAGAGATAATGAAACACCTAATGATATAGAAAAATTACAGAAATACTCGGAACAATAAAAACAGGGAATAAATAAGATGCTAATAATCTTCAGTCTATTAGAATTTCTCGAAACATTGATAATATCTTATTATTTCGTTACTTCAATACAAAATCGGATTTTGTAAAATGCTCAATATTTCTTTATAATCAATTTCTCTGTTTACTAATCGATTTGTCTCCTGATGAAAGTTGGAATTTCTAAGTTTGTTTTGTCGATGATAATCTTATCATCTTTTTTCCGAATTCGTGGTCGTACCGGAAATAAATCTTGTGATTCCAACAAATCACAAACATCTGTAATTTTGGGCAAAGCTTCTTCGATACCAGTAGCGATAACCGTAACTCGAATTGTATCTTTGAGACTAAGGTCTTTTACTGCTCCGAATCTTATTTCCGCATAGCCGTTAGTTGCATTATAGATTATCGAGGCTGCTTCATTAACTTCTTGTAGTGTCAGTTTCTCATCGCCAGCAATATTAAGTAAGATTTTTCTGGCAGTCTCAATATTAATATCTTCAATCAGCGGTGACGCTATTGCCCGATGTGCGGCTTCAGTGGCTCGACCTTCACCCGAAGCAATGCCGGTTGAGATAAAGGCACTACCTTTTTCCAACATCACATTGCGCACATCCGCAAAATCGATGTTTATTACCCCTGGTTGGGTTATTAAATCTGAAATACCTTTCACTGCATTTAATAAGACTTCATCAGCCATGCGAAATGCTTCAAAACAAGAAATCTGAGCATAATTAGTTAACAGTCTTTGATTAGGAATTACAATTAATGTATCGACTTTATCCTTGAGTTCTTGAATTCCACATAGTGCTTGTCGCATGCGGTGTTTACCTTCAAATTCAAATGGTTTTGTAACTACTGCAATCACAATCGCTCCTTGAGTTTTAGCAACTTCAGCTATAAGTGGTGATGCCCCTGTTCCGGTTCCGCCGCCTTCTCCTGCAGCTAAAAATACCATATCATAACCTGTAAGGATATCTTTTATCAAGTCTAAAGACTCTTCACAAGCTTTGCGTCCCAATTCGGGATTACCGCCTGAACCAAGTCCGCCGGTAATCTGTGCACCAATTTGGATTCGATTTTCTGCTAAATTTAGCGAAAGTGCTTGCAGGTCAGTGTTAATCGCATAAAATTCAACGCCAGTTAATTTGGCTTCAATCATATGATTGATTGCATTATTGCCCGCACCACCAATGCCCACTACTGCAATTTTGGCTAAGTTTCTTTCTTCAACAGGTTCAATCATTATTCCTCCTAAATATTATATTATAATATTACAATTTTGACCTTTGAGTTATGATATCTATTATCAAGATAATCTCTCTTGTTGAATACTTACTTAATTATTTAAGCAAATAGTTCTTTCAGTTTAGTAGCCATTGATGAAAAGATACTTTCACTTAAAGGAACATATGCCTCTTTACCGAAAAAACCATAATGAATCAATCCTACAGCAGTAGTATAATCTGCACCTAATTGTTCAATTGGGTTATTGGTATGTTCTGAATAACTATCAGAAGTCGATTTTGACGGAGTAATTTTTACTGGTAGCCGTAGAACCTGCTCTGCCATAACATCAATACCTTTTAATTGTGCTGTGCCACCAGTTAAAACAACTCCGCCACTAAGGGCATCAGCAAAACCTGACTCTCTAATTGCGGTTTCAGTATATAGTAGAATTTCTTCAACTCGAGGTTCGATAATTGATGTCAAAAGTCGCCGCGATACTTGTTTGCTAACTCGCCCGGTCAAATCTTCAATGACTATCGGTTCGTCTTGGTCAATACAACTTACCATGGCTGTGCCATACTGCTTTTTAATTTCTTCGGCTTTCTTGTAAGGGGTTCTAAGACCAATTGCAATATCTTTAGTTATATTTTCGCCGCCGATTGGTAAAGTCTTATAAAAACGCAATTCGCCATCTTTGAATATCGAAATATCTGTCAAGCCACCTATATCAACAATTGCAATACCTAATTCTCGGTCTTCAGGTTCAGAAACCACGGATGCCAATGCCTGTGCTTGTAAAACCAATACTCGGTTTCCAAATTCCAAGCGGTCCAATACTCGCTGGATATTTTCTAATGCACCAATCTGACCAATTATCAATAATGCTTCAACTTCTAATCTAAAACCGAACATACCAATTGGGCTTTTTATTCCCTTTTGGCCATCGACAATAAATTGTCCAGGAATTACATGGATAATTTGTTCATCATTAGGAAGTCTCAAAGTTTGGGCTTGCCGAATAACTTCAATAATATCTTTTTCTGAAATACCTTTTGATGGATTTTTAACTGGTACTGTCGCACCACTTGGAATATGTTTTATATATTGTCCGGCAATGCCAACATAGATTGAGCAATTTTTAGCATTAATACCTGCCATTTTTTCTGCACTTTCAATCGCTGAGGCTACGGAATCGACCGCGGTATCAAGATTAACGACTGTTCCGTTTCTAAAACCATCTGGATTGGCTCGGCCATAGCCTAAAATGTTATATTTACCATTTATTGACTCAGCGATAGCACAAGCAATTTTTGTGCTTCCAATATCTAACCCAATGATTTTTCTTGTCTTTGCCATTTCATTACCTCCAAAATATTAAATAAAATTTGTATATCATATGATAAGATTCTCTTTGCATTTAGTTTGTTGCTAATTCGTTTTTCTTATGCCACTTCATTGTTTCCATAATTTTAGGTATAATCTGTATTTCTTCCTGTAAAATTATACCTGTATTCAGTTCTACTTTACATTTTATTATCTGTATCAATTCATAGACGTCGTAGGCCTTTGCATTACACCGATTTATTATAAAATTTCCGTGTTTTTTTGACACATAAGCACCTCCACAACTTAATCCTTTAAGATTTAATTTATCGATTAATTTACCTGCAGATAATAGATTAGTGTTAGAATCGAAAACTTTCTCTGTTTTCATTAAATTTTTTAATATTGCATTATTTTTTATGCTACAATCAGCAATGTGCGGATTCTTAAAAACTGAGCCAGCCGAGGCTCCCCACGGTTGTCTTTGTTTTCTTATCTTTAGATATCTATCCATCTGTTTCTTAATTTCGTTTCTGTCAAACGAAATTAATTCGATAACACCTTTGGTAATAATAAAACCTAAAGGCAATTTAGTCTTTCGATATTCGAATTTAAGTTCAGATTTATTTAATGTTACTTCTTCGCCTTTTGGTGTAATACCGGAAATTGATACAATTTTCTCTCCTATATTATGTGAAAAAGCACCTGCATTAGATACAACTGCACCACCAAAGGTTCCTGGAATCCCCCAAAGAAATTCAACTCCACTCAAACCTGACAGACAAGCATACTGAACGAGTTTTGACAATCGGGTACTCGCACCAATGGTAAGCGTATTGTCATCTTGTTTAACATATGAATAACTATTACCTAATTTCAATGTGATGCCATTAATTTCTTGGTCAGAAATTAGCAAATTAGAGCCATTACCAATTACCCATAGTGAAATGTCTTCACTTTTCGCCAATTTCACGATCTTTTTTATCTCTTCATCACAATTTGTTACGATTAGACATTCTGCCTTACCACCGATTCGAAATGTCGTAAGATTGCGGAGAGATTTGTTCCAAAACACTTTAGTTCTGTTTTTATCTATAATCGAATCAAGACTTTTGTACCAATTTTTCATAAATGCGTTAACTTAAATTAATACTAAATCTCTGATTTAACTGGCTCATTGCTTTTCTGTATGTTCTAACTAAGTCAATCGATTCAAAATTTCATCACCAACTTTCCAAACATCGCCTGCACCTAAGGTAATCACCACATCGTTTGGTTTAATTATCTTCATCAAGAAATCGGGAATATCTTTCAAATTTTGCTTATAAAAAATCTTTGTCTTTGGATTATGCTTTTTAATCGCATCAACGATTAGTCTGGAAGTTACTCCCGCAATAGGCTGTTCCGACGCAGGATAAATTTTAGTGATAACAAGATTATCGGCTAAATCAAAAGAATGTCCGAAATCATCAGCCAGTGCTTGGGTTCGGGTATAACGATGTGGTTGGAAGACAACAATTATCCGGCTTGTTGGATAAGCATTACGAAGCGCTTGTAATGTTACTTTTATCTCCGTCGGGTGATGTCCATAGTCATCCACCACGACAATTCCTTGTTTTTCACCCTTCAACTCTAAACGGCGATGAACTCCGGGAAATTTGCCTAAGGCCATAGCAATCTTAGATAATGGCAACTCTAATTTTAGTCCGACACATGTTGCTGCTAAGGCATTCTGAACATTATGCAAGCCCGCAAGATTTATCTTAACATCCTTCTTTTGACCATTATATCGAATTGTAAATTGCGATGAGAAGCGACCAAGTTTTATCTCGGTTGCCCGGACCATTGCTTGATGTTCAATCCCATAAGTAATATAATTTCGCTTTACTTTAGAAAGAATTTGATGGACATTAGGACAATCCGCACAGAGAATTGCTGAACCATAAAAAGGAATCTTATTAACAAATTGAATGAACGCTTCTTTAATTTCAGAAAGATTGGTATAACAATCCATATGTTCTCTTTCAATATTAGTAACAACCGCAATCGTTGGAAATAACAGAAGAAAAGACCGGTCGCTTTCATCCGCTTCGGCTACTAAATATTCACTCTTACCCAGTTTTGCCCCAGATTCGGTTCCAACAACTTTTCCGCCAATTATAACCGTAGGATTTAGTTTGCATTCTTCTAAAATTGTTGCGATAAGTGAAGTCACCGTAGTTTTTCCATGAGTTCCCGAAATCGCAATGGAAAATTTCATCCTCATTAATTCGGCGAGCATTTCCGCCCGCGGAATTACTGGTATACCTTGTCTTTTGGCATATTTTATTTCTGGATTATTTTGTCGTATCGCTGAGGAATAGACGACAACATCTGCTTTTTTAATATTTCTCTTATTATGTTTAGAGAAAACTTTTATGCCATTCGTTTTTAAGGTATCTATGATTGATGAATGACTTATGTCTGACCCAGTGACGATAAAACCCAAATTTTTTAATATTAAAGCCAGTCCGGACATTCCAACACCACCGATACCGACGAAATGAATGTGCCTTATTTTACCAAGCAATTTATATCTCCGACCTTAATTTGTTATTAAAGACAAAATAATCTCTACACATATTTAGTTTTTGTAAATATATGTTTTTATTCTTTTCGCAATTACTTCAGCAGAATCAATCTTAGAAATCCGTTTCGCATTGACACTCATCTCTTTTAAGCGTTCGGGTTGATTTAATAGTGACTCAATAAGATTCTTGGTTTTAATGACAAAATCTTGAGAAATCTCTGACCGGCGGCATTGTTCCAAAATGATTGTAGCCCGATATTGGGCTAAAAATTGAGCATTTGCTTGCTGGTGGTTATCTGTGGCAAATGGGAAAGGTATTAAAATTGATGGGATTCCAAACACTGAAATTTCTGACAGGGCAATGCCGCCGGCTCGAGATATTACAATTGTTGCTTGACGATAAAGCTCCTGCATCGAATTAGTAAAGTCAATTAACTGACAATTATCGGATTTTATCTTTCCTTTAACTAATGAATAATTTCTTTTCCCAGTTTGAATAATAAATCTTAAATCTGGCATTATTGTTGCCAGTTCTACTCCTAACAATGCAAGAAAATAAGCACCTTGACTACCCCCTAAAACTAATATTGTTTTGCCATCATCTTGACGCTGACAATTTTTGAACTGAGGCCGCAGAGGATTTCCTGAATAAAATGTTTTACCCTTGATTGGTTTAATTAAAGGAAAACCTAAAAAGACTTCTTTGGCCCAACGTGAAAAATATTTTGTTGTCCGGCCTGGTACTCGATTCTGTTCAAGTAAAAAAAACGGAATAGATAAAATAATTGCCCATAACAATGGTCCAATTGAAGTAAATCCACCTGTGGCAACAATGGCCTTAGGTTTTACTTTCAATAATAACCGAGGAAATAAGAGCATATTTAGTATTAATAAAACGAAGAAGTATAATTTGTTGATTATGTTTTTACCGAAAAAACCACTTGCGGGTAATGTATAATATTCAAATTGATAATCCCGCATCAAATCCTGTTCAAATCTGGAATTTCGGCAGAGGAATACTGGTTTAATTCCTTTATCTCGCAATGCTTCACTAATTGCAATTGCCGGAAAAATATGGCCACCAGTGCCACCAGTTATAACAAAAACACTTATAGTGCTCGACATCATAGTCTCCATCGCTTATTGGACCGATTAATTCCAATTCGTCGGTTCCGCCAACCTGCTCGCATCGACTTAAAATTAATATTTTCATCAATACTCTGCCGACAAAATTTCGAAACATTCAATACCACACCAATTGCATAAAGATTAGAAATCAGTGCTGAACCACCATAAGAAATAAAGGGAAATGGCTGTCCTGTAACAGGCAATAAAGCAAGTACTACTCCCAAATGAACAATAACATAGTGGAAAATCATAATCATAATACCAGCAACCAAAAGACCGCCAAATGTATCGTTAATCTCAACTGCGATCTTTAATCCTCGATTTAATAATACAAAAAATAATCCCAAAATCAAAATACTCCCAACAAAACCAAATTCCTCTCCAATCGCCGAGAACATAAAATCAGTATGTAGTTTAGGTAAAAAATAATATTTTTGTTTACCTTCACCTAATCCTTTGCCCAATAGTCCACCTGAACCAATAGCAATTACTGACTGGATTTGTTGATATGTCGGGCCTTGTTTAAATTTTTCATAACGAATTTTTGCATGGGGAATAAAAGTAACTGATATCCACAAAACAATTATGCCGAAAAATATCGTTAATAAAATATATTTTGGCTTTACGCCGCTAATTAAGAAAATCAGTAATGCCGAAAAAATTACAATTACGCTCGTGCCAATTGCCGGTTGCAACAGAAGTAACAGAACCATTAAACCAACAACTGTAAATGGGAAAAAATTAGATTTTAGGTAATTTCGTATTAAACCGACAATTTTATCGTTTAAAGAGTGCTCAGTTTTTCTTATCGTGGAAATATCATTTGCTGATAAACAATTGTAAGAAAACATTTTTCTCTTTTTTTCTTCCTCTTCAGATTGACGATTAGCAAAATAACCTGCTAACCAAAAGACTAAGATATACTTTGCAACCTCGCCAGGTTGAAATTGAACCGAAAGCCATTTTGCTTTTGTCCAGCGCTTTGCCCCAGAAACTTTTTTCCCTGTAACCAAAGTAAAAATTAAAACCAAAATTGCCAGCATTAATAATATATCTTTAATTTTCTTTTTATAATAATGATACGGAATAAAACTCGCTACCAACAGTGCTATAAAACCAACCAAAATACGAATTAATTGGGCTTTTAGATAACTAAATCCAAATTGTATTGTAACTGAATAGACCATCACTAAAC
>JAOABV010000039.1 GCA_026418155.1 candidate division WOR-3 bacterium
TCTCATTTCTAAAACAAAATTCATCTAAGTCTTTGAGATTATTAAACTTCCTGAAATTTTATACTTTGGTGGTGTTGTATCTGGGCTAGCCCTACCCTAGCCCTTTGTTGGGTCGGTGTTGGCAAACACTTAATAATGGCTTATCGCATATTCGGCTTAGAGGGTCGCCCGTAGATTAGGTTATAATATTTACTTTAATGACTGTTTAGAATTCTCTATGAATGAATCATTGTGAATATGCTAATCCGCACATCAAGTAGCATAATCCCTAGCATAAAAGTTAAAATAATTCAAATACCACGAAAAGATTTGTGCCAAGATACGCTCGGAAACTTCACAGAAAACAAGTTAATAAGCAAAAAAGCATAATGGAAAAATTGGTTAATTTTCTAATGAAGTATTATCTTTGTGTTCATTGTTATTTTATTAACTGATTTAAATACTTTAACTTCTAATTTATCACAGAACATCCATACTTTCCTTTGGTTCTATTAACTATTACTTCGGCTTTATTTAATGATAAATAAAATAAAATTAAAGAGAAAATCGAGACAATACTCAATATTTTGTTATCACGCTTTTAAAATATGCTGTATCCAAGAGATACTATACAATTTATGAGATTTAATTATAATGGTTATGTGAAACAAGTTTTTTAAAATAGCATTTGATATTTTGTGTAGATTTAGCCTTGATATTTTAAAGTAAAAATTAGTTGACATTGAATCTATATTTTTTATACTAACTTTATAATAATACTCTAAACTGAAAATAATATCCTATGAACGGTAAAACTATTCTATAAAGATAATAATTTTTAATCAGCAGATAGGAGTTTTTATGAAAATATTAGTTGTATATTACTCGTGCACCGGTAAAACCAGAACTATTGGACATACACTGAGCACTTTACTGAATTGTGATTGTGAAGAAATAATCGATATGAAAAATCGTAAAGGCATCTTCGGTTGGTTGTCTAGTGCTTATGATGCTTTTCGAAAAAAGATGACGACAATCCAGAAAATAAATTATAATCCTAAAGATTATGACTTAGTTATTATTGGCACGCCCAATTGGGCAGGTATGCCAACTCCGGCTATAAGAACTTACCTCAATCAAAACCTCGGCAATATAAAAAATGTTGCTTTCTTCTGCACAATGGGCAGTGATGATATAGGTAAAGTGTTTACTGAGTTAGAAGCAATTTGTCAAATCAAACCTAAAGCCCTTTTAAGCATCAAATCATCTGAAGTCGAAAAGAATCTGTTTTCTGACAAAGTTCAAACTTTTATTGAGAAAATAAAATTATAAAATCAAAAAATGGAAATATTCGGGTCAGTTGAAGATTTGGAACAACGATTAGTGCCTCTAAAACAGCGCTATACGGAAATTGAACAATTATTGGCTGACCCCAAAGTTTTATCTGACTCTAACCAAACTCAGTCTTTAAGTAAGGAGTATAAAGATATCAAAACAATCCTTCAAACTTTTGAAGCCTATAAAGCAACGCTTAAAGAGATTGAAGATACTAAAGAACTCCGTAGTAGCAGTGACGAAGAAATTAAAGAAATGGCTGAAAAAGAACTGGTGCAATTAGAAAGACGCCGAGATGAACTGAGACATAATTTATTATACTATTTGGTACCCAAAGACCCTTCGTGGAAAAGCACTTGTATAGTCGAAATTCGGGCTGCTGCTGGTGGCGAAGAATCCGCCCTTTTTGCCGCCGAACTCTTCCGAATGTATACAAAATATATCGAAAAGAAAAACCTCCGTTACGAAGTGCTTTCTTCTCGCCCCAGCGATTTACAAGGTTATAAAGAGATTATTTTTTCTGTTGAAGGCGAAGATGCATTTCGTTATTTTCGGTTTGAAAGCGGTGTCCACCGAGTGCAAAGAGTACCGATAACCGAAGCCTCTGGACGTCTTCATACTTCAACCGTCACTGTTGCGGTCTTACCTGAACCAACCGAGATTGAACTTAAGATTGACCCGCAAGACCTAAAGATTGAAGTCTTCCGAGCAGGAGGACATGGTGGCCAACATGTGAATGTTACTGATTCGGCAGTAAGAATTACTCATATTCCCACCGGGATAGTTGTCTCTTGTCAGGACGAACGAAGCCAGTTAAAGAATAAAAACCGGGCAATGAAAATTTTACGTGCCCGGGTTCTTGAGTTAAAAAAAGCCGAAGAGGAAAAGAAATTAGGGGCTCAACGCCGAAGTCAAATTGGTAGCGGTGACCGTTCGGAAAAAATCCGCACTTATAACTATCCGCAAAACCGTGTCACTGACCACCGAATCGGATTGTCCGTCCATAATTTACCAGAAATTCTTGATGGCGAACTTGATTATATTGTTCATCCCTTAGAAGAAGCCGAAATTACTAAACAATTACAATTAACAAAATGACTGTTACTTATCAAGAATTACTCAAACAAGCACAAAAACATTTTACTAATTCCAGTGACGCTGAATATTTTGTCCAAGCCTTATTAAATAAACCGCGTTATGAAATTTTTACTACTCAACCTATACAAGACAATCAGATTATTTCTCAATTTTATAATTTATTAAGACAATACCAACCTGAAATGCCGGTTCAATATCTTGTTAACAAAGCATACTTCTTATCTTATGAATTATATGTTGACCCGAGAGTTTTGATACCAAGATTTGAAACCGAAGAGTTAGTTGTAAAGACTGCCCAAAAAGTCAACAACCCTCAATTAATAATTGATATTGGCACAGGTTCTGGGGCAATTGCAATTGCTTTAGCCCATTTGTTTCCCCAAGCCAAAATTATAGCAACTGACATTTCGCAGGACGCTTTAGATGTCGCAAGAAACAATATTGATAAATATCACTTGCGTAATCGTATCGTATTTTGCCGATGCGATTTGTTCCCTAATTATATTAGTCTCAAAGGAAAGGTAGATTTAATAATTTCTAATCCTCCCTATGTCTCTGAAGACGAAATTGAAACACTGCCTTTATGTGTAAAAAATTATGAACCACTAATAGCATTAAATGGTGGTAAAGATGGATTTGAAACTATCAGGCGAATCATTGATAATGCTCCTCATTACTTATCGCCTAAGGGATTATTATCATTAGAAATTGACCCTCGGCAAGTTGAACTGATTAAGGCAATGAAAGTCTCGGTAAAGTTTGAAACTGATAATCAAGGACTTATAAGATATGCATTTATTACATACAAAAATTAAAAGTTAAAAATTAATATAACTTTGTTTGGAGTATATAATGAAAATAGGTTTAATTGTTAATCCTGAAAAGCCATTAGCCCAAAAAGTTATTCCTGAACTTATTGATTTTTTAATGGAAAATAAGATAACTCCGTTAATCGAAAGTGTATCGGCTAAAGCCTTAAAGTTAAGCAAGTTTTCTGTATCTGATTCAAAGTTAATTCGGTCTTCCCAATTGATAATTGCTTTGGGTGGCGACGGAACATTATTACGTGCCGCCCGCATGGTGGGAAATCGGAAAATTCCGATTATGGGCGTAAATTTAGGCGGTTTAGGTTTTCTAACCGAGTTTTCTACTAATGAACTGAAAACCGCAATAACTGATTATTTAAATAAAAATTATCGAGAAGAAAATCGAATGGTCTTAAAAGTTACGCATAATAAAAGAAGTTTTTATGTGCTCAACGACTGTGCAGTAAATATGGGACCAGACTGTCGAGTAATTGAGGTTATGCTATCCACTAACCACAATTTCATCTGTAAACTTGTTGCTGATGGTGTTGTTGTTGCAACACCAACCGGCTCAACTGCTTATTCGCTTGCAGCCGGTGGTCCAATTGTTTTTCCGACAATGGAAGCAATATTGATAACACCGCTTTCGCCTCACAGTCTTTCAGGACGACCATTAATTGTGCCGGCAACGGAAGCAATTACTCTGGAATTAGGTCCGAAATCCTCCAAGGCAATTTTGAATCTCGATGGCCAAACGCGACGCCTATTGAAAACAGGTGAAAAAGTTATATTCTCCAAAGCCAATTATTACATTCGACTAATTGCACCCAAAAATAAGTCTTATTATCAAATTCTAAGAACTAAAATGAAATGGAGTGAACGCGGTGAATAGTGCTGTGCCAAAATATCTTGTTCTGATGATAGAATCAAACCATCGTCGGTTCAATCCCTTTAATTTCAGTCAAAAGAGCATCGCTGGTGATTTCAGCAACGATGCAAAATTGTTCACCTCAAATTTTTATTCTAAAAATCGTGTATAATGAGTTGCCCGAACTACGAATCCAAACCCGAAAACCGCATTGAGTTTGGAAAAGTATTAACCTTACCCAATTTTCTAAGTCTCTCGCGACTATTCTTATTACCATTAATCTTATTCTTTATTGCGACAAAAGAAGAAATTGCTGGATTAGTACTGATGTCAATCTCTTGGTTAACCGATGCTTTAGATGGTTATATCGCGCGTCGCACAAATCAAGTTACTAATTTAGGTAAGATTTTAGACCATTTGGTTGATAAAATTTGGGTTGGAGTAATTTTAGTTACCCTTGTTGTCGTCAAAGAATTACCTGTCTGGATTGCAGGCGCAGTAATCATCCGCGATTTGTTAATTGTAATTGGTGCTTCACTGATTATTCAAAAGAAAAATCAAATTTTCTCCTCAAATATCATTGGAAAAATTACTGGCTTCTTTTTTGCAATTTTAATGGTAAGTTATCTCTTAGATTTTAGTCATTCTTTTGTAATAAGAAATACATTATTAATCGTTGTGGCAATCTTAATCTTTGCTTCTTTTGTAAATTATTTGTATCTCTTTATCAAAACATTAAGTACTCAAAAGGGGAAGAATCTTAACGATTGATTTTATCTGAAACCTCTGAATAAATCAAATATTACCATAGAGAAAAAGAGTAGAATATTCTCAATCTTTTCCAAGTTTGGAGGCATTTTTTTCAAAGTTCTCTTATCTCCTTGCAGACAATATCCTCTTAGGAAAAGAATTATTCTTTTCGTGTGACTGAACGAATGCTTAATATCATTACCAAAGAGATGATCAGAGTTATAAGTGTTATAAAACCACCAACTTTAATATTATGTTTATCGTAGTAAAACTCGACAATATGTTCGCCTTGAGGAACATATACTGCTCTTAAACAAAAATCAGCGCGATAAATTTTTGTTACCTTTTTATCAATGCAGGCTTTCCATTCAGGATAATATATTTCAGATAATACTAAAAATCCTGGTTGGTCCGTATGAACTAATACTTTGATATAATCAATATCTAACTGCTGAATGGAAACTTGGGCATTAGCCTTTTGACCTGATAATTTATCTTTAGGTTCTTCCTCTAAAACAACAATTTGGCTAACATCAAAACTATCATTTGCTAGTAAATTGAGAATTTCATTATCATCTTTTATTACTCGATAATCGGAACAAAAGAATGCACGAGAAAGATATTTAGGGTTTAAGTCTAAACCCATTCGGTTAGTATTAGTATCAACTTTGATAAGGTACTTAGCATTAAGGAGCTCAGTCCAACGCGAAACCGGTAACTTAAAATTATAGTATCTTTCTAAATTTAAGGAAGTATAGCCTTCTAATGCCTCAAGTTTCCAAAGACACCCTTCATTTCGTTTCAGAATCATATAACCATCCTCTCGGGTTCTAATGCGAAAAATTTCTTTTTGTCTTTCTTGTTGCAGATTGGCAATTAAACGGGAATAGGGATAGTATTCAGATGGCGAAACAAAACCTTTACTAAACTTATTCCCAAACTGATACAAATCAATAAAACTGATAAGTCCAATCAAACCAATCAATAATGATGTTTTAGTTTTAACTTGACTCCGAAAGAGAAATAATAGCCAAGTAAACAAAAGATAAACGAAAAATATTCCTAATTGTTTTTGACTATTAGCGTAAATCTCGGAACGGCTAAAAAATCGACTTGTATCCTTAAAAACACCACTGATAAATAGCAAATAACAAAAAGCAGTAATGCCTAATGCGATTAATAAATATTTACTAAATCTTTTAATCTGATAACGAACATTTTCATTAATCGAAAGAAAATATTCTAAACCAAATACTGCTAAAACGCCCAAACTTATTGTATAAACACTTAAGAATCGAACCGGGAAACGAAATCGTTTAAGACCTGGGATAATGTGCCAGAAAAATTTATAGAGCGGAAAATATCTGCCCATTGCAAAAAGTAGTGCCAAGACTGCAATGATTAAAAAAATATATTTTACTTTTCGCGGTGAGTAAAATATTGCGAAGACCGCAAGTACCAATGGCAAAACACCTAAATAGATACCACTTTCCCAATAATAGTGGCCATATTGATTTGCCCAAAAAGGAACCGAATCAGTTCCGCCACCCGTAACACTGCCGAAAAATTTGGGCAAGAAGATACATAATAATTGTTTCGGCAATAACGAACCGTCAGTTGTTTGCTCATAGGTCATTTTTTCCCGTAGCGTATAAGGCACATATTTCAAAGAAGGGTAATACTGAATCATCGCAATGCCTATGCCAACTAAAAAGAAGATGATAATTTTTGCTAAGGATAATGGTAAATACTTTTTTAGGTTATTTCGTTCAAAAACAATAGTATGATAAATATAATAAATAACTAAGGCATAAATGAAATATAGAATAAATTGTGGATGACTGGCTAAAATTGCAATACCCAAAAAAATCCCTCCCAAAAATGCATCAGAGAAATTTTCCTTAGTTAAGATTCTAACAAAGAAATAAAATAGTAAAAAACTCCAAGCAAAGATACTTACTGGACTGATTTGGATTGCCCGAAGACTTACATAGCCTGAAAAAGTCATTATGATAGCACCGAAAATCCTGCCCTGCCAATCAACTTTCATTTCTTTTAAGAAAAGATAGACAAAACAGCCTGCTAACAAAAGATGAAATATCATCATTAGTTCGATTTGAATAAACTGGAGTGGTGCTGAACCGTTTAAAAAAAGAAAGAACCAGTTAATTGGGTAAAAGGTTAAAATACTAAGGTCGTTTAAGTATGGAACACCGGAAAAGACATAAGGATTCCAGACTGGAAGTTTGAATGATTTCAAGCAGTCTTTAGCGAATGAGAGAAATGGATACCATTGATAAAGCACATCGTCCCAGAGAAATCTTTTCTGTGCCAACAAATCATAGTAATAGATTAAAAGCAACAATATAATAATCATTAGACAATATAAAAATGCCGGGAGTTTTATCTTCGACGATTGTTTCATTTGTACTTTATCTCTTTTTTCTGATTTCATAATTGTTTTATAGTAAAGACAAATTTTATCAGTGTCAAGAAATTATTTACAAAACTTGTTTTAGTATAACTTCATATTATAAAATAATTATAGTTTTCAACTTTAATCTCCTTTCGAATTTATTTATCGAAATTACTTGATGGCATTTTTTATATTTGGTTGATGTCTACAAACTTTTTTGAATGAATAATCGAAAAGTTTTACTAATAAAAATATACTTTTACTCGATTTATTCGTGCAATTCCTGGCTAAAGTTTTCATCCTGACTACTCCTCTTATAAACCGTCGTAAAAAACCTAACCGGTAACAATTTTGCAATTATCATAAAAAATTGAATCTCAGGAAAGTTAACAAATAAACCAAAAATAATTTCAGAAATATAAGTAGCCCAATATGATTTTGTTTTCTGAGGATTTATAAAATCAGTACATTGTGATTCAAATAATGTTATCTTCTATAAATAGTCTGTGGAGTTATTAAGCACAAGATGAATGTAAGGTTAATCACTATTGACATATCGGAGATAGAGTATAAAATTAAGTATAATGACGATAGGGATTCCAAGAGCACTATTCTATTATCGCTATGGAAAGTTCTGGGAACAACTTTTTCAAAGTTTAGGCATTAAGATAGTGGTCTCGCCGAAAACTAATAAGCAAATTTTAGAAAAAGGATTAGTAAAGGTCTCCAGCGAAGTTTGTCTGCCCATCAAAATAGTTTGTGGCCATATTGAGATATTAAAAAATCAAGTTGATGCTGTCTTTCTACCAAGGTTTATCAGACTGAATCAAGGTCTATACGCTTGTCCCAAAATGATTGGCATCGTTGATATTGTCCGAATGCAAGTTGGCAAATCTTGTCAAATACTATCGCCCACAATTAAAGATAATTTTATTATTTCTCATTTTTTAACTGGCCTTACTCTGACTAAAAATCCTTTTCAAACTAAACAGGCATTAAAAAGTGCTCTCCCCTATCTTAAGCATAATCAACCAAAAACAGAAAATAGTCAACTTTGTAAATCTCAGATTCTCCTTTTAAGTCATTTTTATAATACAGGTGATGAATTTATTGTTAAGGACATACTTTCAACCTTTGAATCTTATGGCTTTGCAATTGTTACGAAAGAAGATTTACCGGAAAATATTTTAAGTGCTTCCCGAGGATTTGCCCAAAATATCCGTTGGGTTTATGAAAGAGAACTGTATAATGCTTTTAAGTTTTATTTAGATAAGGTTGCTGGAATTTGCAATATCATCTCATTTGGCTGTGGACCAGATTCACTTATTTGTGAAATAATGTCTTCTGAGGCACAAATCAAAAATGTTCCTTTTCTCAAACTTGTCATTGATGAACATACTTCTAAAACTGGCTTAATCACGCGGATTGAGGCTTTTTCCGAAATTGTTATTCAGAAACTAAAAACTAACAATAAACTTTTAAGCGCTAATTAGAATATGAAGGCATCATTTCCTCATTTAGGATATGATACATTAGCGCTTAAGGGATTCTTAGAAAATTTGGGCGCTGAAGTTATTGTGCCTCCGCCGCTTACAGACCGAACAATATCTTTAGGCACAAAATATTCTCCAGAATTGATAT
This sequence comes from candidate division WOR-3 bacterium, assembly GCA_026418155.1. Classification (NCBI taxonomy): domain Bacteria; kingdom Pseudomonadati; phylum Caldifarciminota; species Caldifarciminota bacterium. The sequence goes on from JAOABV010000039.1 coordinate 8,894, forward strand.
GTTTACCATTTAAGATTACTTTAGGTAATTTCATTGAATCTCTTGAATTAGGTGCTGATACGCTCTTTATGGCTGCTGGTGCACGCAAATGCCGATTCGGCTATTACCATTATCTACAAGAAAAGATTCTAAAACAACTTGGGAATGGTTTCAAATTCTATGCTATTAGTCAATACACGCCATTAGATTTTGTCTTTCAGAAGATGCCGAAGATTTTTTCCATCTCACCAAAACGAGTTATCCATTCACTCTATCTACTCATTCAACATAGCAAATTAATTGAAGAATTTCGTAATTTAGTTCGGAAAGGACGAATATTAGATTATTCCCAAACTCTTGAATTAGAAAAAAAAGGTTTAAAGATAATTAGCGAAGCCAAAACTCTTATGCAAATTCGAAATGCTCACAAACAAATAAAATCAATGTTCGGTTTTACTAAACTACTACCTCCAAATACCATTAGAGTTGGTTTAGTCGGTGAAATCTATCTAATGCTGGAGAATTTTGCCAATCACGAAATAGAAAAAGAATTAAGTAAGCTGGGTATTTATGTCTTAAGTAAAAGAAGTTTATACCGTCACTTAAAACATCTCCTTTATATTGACTGGCAGTGGTTAAAATATAGATATTTGGCTTATAGATACTTAAAAGATTCTCCTGGTGGTGAAGCCATAAATACTGTTGGTGAGGCGCGGGCTTTTATCAGACAAGGCGTTTCTGGAATCATTCATATCTTTCCATTTACTTGTATGCCAGAGAATATTGCTTTGGAAGTTTTGCAAAAAATGAGTGAAGACTATTCAGTCCCAATACTTTCTCTTTCTTTTGATGAACATACTTCTAAGACTGGTCTTTTGACAAGAATTGAAGCATTTGTTGATTTACTAAAACATAAATCAGTATCTGTAAAATCAAAGGGAAAATGATTGAAGCATACTTAGGTGTCGATGTTGGCTCGATATCAACGAAGGGTGTAGTATTTTCTAAAAACGGTGATATTATTGCCAATGCCTATCTTAAGACCAGAGGTAGGCCTGTTGAAGCAATAAAAGAATTGTTAAAAGAATTACAATCGCAATGCAATAATACAAAAATTTTGGGTGTTGGCACAACTGGTTCTGCTCGCCGTCTTGCTGGTGTGATGCTTGGCGCTGATGTGGTAAAAAATGAAATAATTGCCCATGCAATTGCTGGCACTTATTTTTATCCTGATGTCAGAACAATTATTGAAATTGGTGGCCAGGATTCTAAAATCATCATTTTAAGAAACGGCATTCCGGTTGATTTTGCAATGAATACTGTCTGTGCTGCTGGAACGGGCTCGTTTTTAGAGCATCAAGCAATTCGTCTCGGAATTCCAATTGAGGAATTCGGAAAATTAGCCTTAAAATCAAAAAATAATGTTACAATTGCCGGCCGGTGCACGGTCTTTGCGGAAAGTGATATGGTGCATAAAGCCCAATTAGGTGTTGCCACTGAAGACATCGTCCGAGGTCTTTGTGATGCGATTGTCCGTAATTATCTAAACACTGTTGGTAAAGGTAAAGAGATACTTCCACCTATACTCTTTCAAGGTGGTGTTGCCGCCAATATTGGTGTAAAACAAGCATTTGAACGAGCATTAGACAAAGAAGTGATTATCCCAGAAAATTTTTTAGTAATGGGCGCAATTGGTTCAGCAATCCTTGCTCGAGAACATATCAATCGGCATAATAAATCTACTAACTTTGCTGGTTTTGAAATTGCAGAAATAAAATTTGAAACTAAGGCATTTGAATGTAAAGATTGTCCCAATAATTGCGAAGTCATTGAAACCTATCGGCAAGATAAAATCATTGACCGTTATGGTGACCGCTGCGGTAAATGGTCAGAAAAAATATAATATTCCTTTTTTACTACAACATTCGTAAGGGTTATAAATGGAATAAAATATTTTAATCTAAAAATTTTCCTTATTTTTCTTACAACTTAAACTAATTTTCGGATAAGGCTTAGATTAACGATTAATTTAGTTCGGACATTAAGAAAATACTTTTTTAAGTATATCTATTTTCTATATCCAATCAATGCTAAATTGCGACCTGCATTTTTCTCTCTTCTTGCCGAATAGAATAAATCTTTTTGACAATAACTACACATCCCAATGTCTGCTATTGAGATAAGTCCTAATTGTCTAAGTAATGTATGATTCACTTGTTTTAGGTCTAAATATACTTTGTTATCGCGATGAACTATTGAATTGGAGATATTTCTTTTTTGACAAAACTCATCAAAAAGGGTTGCAACCTCTGGTCCGATCTCATAACAACAAACACCTATTGATGGACCAAATGCATAATATATCTGTTCGGGTTGCAGATTAAATCTCACTAAGAGAGTTTTAGCCATTTTCGGGCCGATTTCTTTTAAGGTTCCTCTCCATCCGCTATGCACAATTCCTATAATCTTTTTCTCAGGACTAAAAAAATAGATTGGCAAACAATCAGCAACTTTAACGCCAATAAAAGTATTTATCTGGTCAGTAAACAAACCATCGCCAAGCAACGCTGGGCTATCGGCAAAATCTTGGTTAACATACCAAATAACATCTGAATGAGTTTGGTAAAGCGTCACGATTCGGTTAATCCCCAAATTAAGATAATTAGAAGATGATTGACGGGTAAAGAAGAGACATAATAGATTTTCTAATTCTGGTTTTTCGAATACAAGCCTAAAGAATTTTAGATTATTATTTTCTTCAAATCGCCAAACCTTATCTAAGGTATCTTTATTCACGGTCGTATTTCTTATTTCTCAAAATGTTGTTTGAGTTATCGCACCAATATTATTAATGTATCTTCATATCTTTAATCACCAATTGAATTTTAGTCTTACCGGCAAAACAATGTTCATCAAAAGTATAGACAATATCAAGATGATTCTCTTTTCCTTTTTGCAGTTTTAATATCACATCGCTTCGGCCAAAAGCGATGGCTTCCAATACTTTATCTTTATTCTCTCTAACACTAAACTTAAGATGTTCCTGACCAACGACGCGAGGGTAACCGACGACTTCTAAGCCTGATGTCATAAAAACAGGGCAGGGATTTTCTTGACCAAATGGCTCAAACTTTTGGATTATTTTAAGTAATTCTGGAGTTATTTCATGCAAAGAAATCAGTCCATCAATATAAAGTTTTCTTTGTAAAAATTCATCGGGTAAATTTTCTTGAGCGTAAATTTGTATTTTTTCCGCAAACTCATCAATCTTATCTTTGGCTAAAAGCACACCACAAGCATATTTATGACCGCCGAAACTCAATAGTGAATCTTGACAAGATTTGAGTGCTTGATAGAGATTAAACCCAGGAATACTCCGACCTGAACCTTTAGCCCGGTCTTCTTTAATGGTTAAAAGAATTGTTGGTCGAAAATATCTATCGACCAATCGTGAAGCACCAATTCCCACTACACCTTCGTGCCAAGCCTCATTGGCTAAGACCATAACTCTATTTTCTGCTATATTTTTCTGTTCAATTATTTCAATTGCGCTATTAAGGATTTCCATTTCCATATTTTGTCTTTGAGCATTCTCTTGATTTAATTCGTGAGCAATAAGTTCGGCTTCTTTCTGCTCATCAGTAATAAGGAGCCGAACTGCTTTTTCTGCACAGGAAATTCTACCCGAAGCATTGATTCGGGGCGCAAGAATAAAGCCAACATCATAAGGTGTGATTTCCCTTTTAGATAGACCGGCAACTTTTAATAATGCTTGCAATCCGACTTTCTTGCTTTTGACAATCTGCTTTAAGCCAAATTTAGCCAAAACTCTATTTTCATCAATTAACGGCACAATGTCCGCGATTGTTCCTAAGGCGACTAAATCCAAATGTTCCACTAAATATTCTTTGGGCTGATTTAGGCTTGCTAATAAAGCCCAGGCTAACTTAAACGCAACCCCGACACCGGCTAATTCTCGGAATGGATAGATGGAATCGTGTCGTTTGGGATTAATGATGGCATAAGCCTTGGGCAAAACTTCTTTTGGTTCGTGATGGTCACAAACGATTACATCAATTCCCATTTTTGATGCCATTTCAATCTCAGAAAAATCAGTTGTGCCACAATCCACAGTAATAATGAGATTAAAACCATAAGACTTGGCGTAAAGCACACCAGTATCAGACAGTCCATAACCTTCTTTTTGACGATGCGGAATATAAAAAGAGACTTGTGCGCCCAACAAACGCAATACCCTTAATAACAATGCACTGCCTGAAACACCGTCAACATCATAATCACCATAAATTAGTATTGGCTGTTTCTTTTCGATACATTGAATAATTCGAGATACAGCTTTTTCCATATCTGTGAGTAATTTGGGCTGATGAAGATTAGCTAGTGAGGGATTTAAGAAATCGTAAATTTGCTGATAAGTCTCATATCCACGGTCATAGAGAATTGACACAATAAATTTGGGTAATTTTAATTCCTGGGCTAAGCAGGCAATATTCTCGTTCTGTTCTTGGGAACGACTAACAACCCAAATATAATCTTGATTACTCTTAAATGAATTATTCTTTTTCATTAATTGAACTATAATTGCAAAAAGAATTATCGTCAAGTCTGTTTTCATTAAATAAGTTTTTATTTGTGTGACTTTTGTCTAATGATTTTAGGTTGAACTTTTCAATCTTGACAAATAGTGCTAATCAATTATCATTTATCCTATGAAACTGAATGAAATTACGATTTCCAGAGCAATTATTGAAACCTATTATAAAGAATTAATTGATAATCTTAAGTGCGATGTTGTGATTGCGGGTGCAGGTCCATCTGGACTTACTGCGGCCTATTATTTAGCCAAGGCAAATGTTAAAACTGTCGTCTTTGAGCGAACTCTAAGGCCTGGTGGTGGAATTGCTGGTGGTGGAATGATGTTTAATAAAATCGTCGTTCAAAAAACTTCTTTACCCATAATGAAAGAGTTAAACATATCAGTCAAGGAATATGAAGATAATTACTTTATAGCATCTGCCTTAGAAGCACTGGGTCAACTAATGTCTTTATCCATCAAAAAAGGCGCAAAGATTTATAATTTAATCTCAGTTGAAGATGTGATGATTCGGAAAGAAAAGATTACTGGAGTTGTTATTAACTGGTCTGCGGTTGAAATGGCAAATCTTCATGTTGACCCTTTAACTGTAGAAAGTAAATTTGTCATTGATGCCACGGGCCATCCAGCTGAAGTCGTTAAAATTGTCGAAAAGAAAATTGGACCAAAACTATTCACCAAGAATGGCACATTTCTTGGTGAAAAATCAATGTGGGCAGAAGTTGCCGAAGAACTTATTATCAATAACACCAAAGAAGCCTATCATAATCTCTATGTTTGCGGAATGGCAGCCAATGCGGTTTTTGGTGCGCCAAGAATGGGTCCAATCTTTGGTGGTATGTTCCTATCAGGCAAAAGAGTGGCTGAATTGATTATCAAGAGATTGTAAAAAGGTCTTGTTATTAAAAAACGCTTTTTCGCACAAAGAAATGCTATATTAAACAATCACTTTGTTATCAAAAGTGTCGGAAAAACCAAATTTAGCCATTATAATTACTGAAGGTACTGCCAGTTCATAATTTTTAGGTTATTTGTCCATTAATCAGGAAAGCATAACTTAAAAAAAGTCAACCACTTCAATTTGGGATATAATTTTGTGACTGTAGCAAACTAAATACCCAAACTTGTCCCTTTGTATTTTTCTACTTTGAACTTATAAGCCTCACTACTTTTAAACTTTTACAGCAGGTCCGACCCGCTTTTGTTTCTTAAACCTTGAACCTTGGAACTTATCATCCTTTTTGAAATTATTCAGTTTAATAAAATAACCTAAAAGTTTTCTCCAAAACACCCTTTTACACCTTAAACCTTTGAACCTTGGAACTTTTGGGCTT
>JAOABV010000040.1 GCA_026418155.1 candidate division WOR-3 bacterium
CCACGATTATTTTGCTTTCGTCAAAATTGCTATCCACTATCCCTAACTTTTTCCACTCATCTATCTGACCTTTTATATTCTTGTGTTTAAGTAATTCTGTAATCACCTGCATACCGGCATCTTTTTGAGCAATCCTGTCTAAACTAATTACATAATTAGAATTAAAAACAAACTTCGGCTTATTCCAGATTTTAACCAACTCGTCTTCAAATTGCGATATAAAATCAATTATTTTATAAGCAATGTCTTTATAAACCTGTAATTGCTTTATCCTTCTTTGAGTCCATTCACCCTTCTCCTTGAAAACATACTGATAAAGCCAAAGATTAAACTGCTCCTGTAAAAACTGCTTTGCGTTTTTATTGATAAAATAATCTACCTCGCTCTGCTTCTCAAAAATCCTAAACGCCTTCTCTAAAGTCTCCTCAGTAATATTTACTTTTCTTCTTTTTAACTCCTTAAGAATCTCGTCAATCTTGGTCGTGCTGCCCTTCTCCGAATAAAAAACATTAAAAACAATTTTCCCATCATTTCTTACTTCTTTTAATTTATAAATCAACGCTCTTTTCTCGTTGGCCTTCTTATGCTCTAACTGTGAAACATCAAAAAAGAATTTATGCCTGTCAATCTCTACATCAAGATCCCTAAATAACCGCTCGGACTTAACATAATAAAGCATATGAGTCTTCCAAAATAAAACCACATCCTTATCATCCGTGTAAACCTTCTCGTAAATATCTTTTTCTGATGGAGTAAAATTAAAATACACCGAACCACTTTCCGAAAAATAAGACTTAAAAAAAGTGTAAAGCTTGTCAAACAATTCCTCTTTGAATTTTACCGGCTCAGTAAAATCCTTAACAGCATTTTTGATATATTCCTGTAATTTAGGAAAAACCCCTTCTTTATAATACTTCGATTTTATCCTCATCAAATTAATATAACCAGACTTCCCCTTAATCTCCGCCCCAACAAATATTTTCTCTAACTCATCATAAAATTTTTTCTCATTAGTCATTACTATTTCCTTTTTTCTTTAATAATGTTTTACTACATAATAAATCTAAAAACATTTTTGTCAAGGTTATCTGTCTGGAAAAAATGTCATTAAACAGAAAGTTTTCTAACTCCTATCGGCTAAACAATCAAGCATTAATTTTTTACTAATAAATATGAATAAATACTAAAATGTCTTTGGGCTGCTTATTTTAATTATTTATATTCTATTTGCTACATAATAAGTTAATTAATGATTAGTTTTATTTCTTTTTGATGATTACTTTTAGAATATCTTATGAAGTCGACACCTTTGCCAAGATTCTCTGCAGAGATTTTTTTAAGATAAGAACCAGTATTGAGATATTCTTTTACCAAATTTTTGTATTGGTCTGCTTGATGGATAGCGTAAACAACGATGTGAAATTTAGAATATTTATGTTAAAGAAAAACTTTTTTCTATTGATATATTAAAATTAAAAAACAAAGAAATACTACTATTTAATTCTTGACCTATCACGATTTTTCGGTATGATGTTAGCAATGGAAATAACTTTATTAAAATATCGGAGGATTTTATGGATATTAAGAAAGTCGGTGTAATTGGTGCAGGCACAATGGGTAATGGTATTGCCCAAACTTTTGCCAGTAATGGCTATGAAGTCGTCATGATTGATATTGACCAGAAGTTCCTTGATAACGGAATGGCAACAATCAAAAAGAGTCTTGCGAAGATGGTGGAAAAAGCCAAGATGACCCAAGGAGATGCTGATGCCACAATCGCGAGAATTAAAACCGGCACTGACTTGGGTTTAGCCCAAGACTGTCAATTGGTAGTTGAAGCAGTAGTAGAAAAAGTTGATGTCAAAAAGGATGTCTTTAAGAAGTTATGTATGCAAAGTCCTCAGGAAACGATTCTGGCTTCAAATACTTCAACGATTTCCATTACCGAAATTGCCTCGGCAACTCATAGACCAGATAAAGTAATTGGTATGCATTTTATGAATCCTGTGCCTTTAATGCAATTAGTCGAAGTAGTCCGAGGCTTGGCAACCAGTGATGAGACGACTAATATCATTGTAGAATTATCAAAGAAAATTGGTAAAACTCCAGTAGTGGTTAATGATTCACCGGGCTTTGTTTCGAACCGAGTGCTATTGCCAATGATTAATGAAGCAATCTATGCATTACACGAAGGCGTTGCTGATAAAGAGGCAATTGATACAGTGATGAAACTTGGTATGAATCATCCAATGGGTCCTTTGGCTTTAGCCGATTTGATTGGGCTTGATATCTGCCTTGATATTCTGAATGTGTTATATCGTGACTTGGGTGACCCCAAATACCGTCCCTGTCCATTATTAAAACGAATGGTTTCAGCAGGTTATTTGGGCAGAAAGACCAAGAAAGGATTTTATACTTATTGAGATAATTGACTACAAAAATCATTAAGAGAAGCACAAGGTTATCCGAATTTAATTAAAATTTATTGGAAAATAGATTTAGAGTTATTTTTCTTCCCAATTTTCGTTTGGGCCATACAGTTTTTTCTTTTTTACAAGTAACCTCTACTCAAGAAAAAGCCAAGGAATTAATCAAAAATAATGTGGATAATGGAACTGTAGTAGTATCTCGAATCCAAACATACGGCAAGGGAAGGGGTAATAACATCTGGATATCCGAAGTTGGCGGTCTCTATTTTTCTATTATTTATCAATCTGTGTCATCAAACGACCAGAGCACAACCTTGACAAAAATAATTGGTATTGGCGTAAAATCTGCTATTGAAAAAATTCTATTGCCGATAGGCGCAGTTAATTTAGAAATAAAAGGGATAAATGATGTTTTGTTAAATAAGAAAAAAGTTGCCGGCGTCTTGGTGGAAACTGAATCGTTCGTGGGTTTAACTGCTCAAATCAGTAATCAACCTAAATTTTATCTTTTAGGCATCGGGATAAATGTGAATCAAAAAAGTTTTCCCCAACAACTTAAAGATGTTGCAACATCTTTACTAATTGAAACCGGCCAGAGAATATCACGGTTTGCAATTCTTAAAGCAGTTTGTGAAGAATTAGGCAAATTGCTCGATTAGATAACAATGTCAATTATAAATATTTGACTTAATAAATGTTATACTTGACGAGTTAGGTTCAGAAAAATTTTATGTTGGATATTCAAATGTTGATTGCTCAAAGATATAGAAAAATGTTAAAGGTTCAATAGTTGAAGGTTAAATTGAAGAAAGAAAGTATTCTTTTCAATGCCGATAGTTGCAATATTATCTTTCTAAGAGTTTCAAACAAATTCATTGACAGAACTGATACTATGGTTAGAATATAACTATGCCATTGACGCCGATTGAAATAAAAAACAAAAATTTCTCTACTGCTATTGGTGGCTTTAATAAAAAAGAGGTTAAAGCCTTTTTGGCCATAGTGAGTAAAGAAATCGAAGAATTACGCAATGAACGGGCAAGTTTAGCCCAAAAAGTCGACGAACTCTCAATGCGGATTGCGGGCATAGAAAAGACCGAAGCATTGTTAAAAGAAACCTTGATGACCGCACAAAAAGCGACTTCGGAAATAAAAGATAACGCCAAAAAAGAAGCCGAGTTGATAATTAGTAAAGCAAAAACCGAAGCAGAAAATATTAAACATCATCTTCAAGAGCAGATTCAAAGAATGGAAAAAGTAATTGCTGATTTGCAAGTGCAAAAGATTAATCTTATCAGTCAAATTAAATCAATGATTACAAATTTCTCAATGTTGATTGAACAGATGGAATCAAAGGAGAAGAAATCTTAATGTCTATGCATCAAACTAATATTTTTCAGAAAATTCAAGAAAGCGTCAGGTTTATTCGTAGTAAGATTGACGATAAACCGAATATCGGAATCATTTTAGGCACTGGGCTGGGAAAATTAGTATCAGACATAACGATTAAAAAAACAATCGATTATACGGAGATACCTCATTTTTTACGCCCAACAGTTGAAAGTCATTCTGGACGATTAATCTTTGGTCGATTAAGTGGTAAAAGAGTTGTCGCAATGCAAGGCCGATTTCACTATTATGAGGGTTATGATATGGCAGATATTACTCATCCGGTTCGTGTAATGAAAGAGTTAGGGGTAAAAATTCTGATTGTTTCAAATGCCAGCGGCGGCTTAAATCCACAATTTTCCGTTAGCGATATTATGGTGATAACTGACCACATTAATCTGATGGGCAATAATCCATTACGGGGAGTCAATGATACTAAATTAGGACCAAGATTTCCTGATATGTATAATTGCTATGATAAAGGACTAATTAAATTAGTTGAAGCAGTAGCATTAAAATCAAAGATTAAGATTCAAAAAGGTGTTTATGTTGCGGTCCATGGTCCTAATTTGGAAACTGCAGCCGAATATCGGTTTTTACGAATTATTGGCGGAGATGCGGTAGGTATGTCCACGGTTCCGGAAGTAATTGTCGCGCGACAAATTGGTCTTAAAGTTTTGGGTCTTTCCGTAATTACTGATATGGGGTTACCTGATGCAATGCAACCAGTAGCATTTACGCATGTTTTAGCCGCTGCCAATAAAGCCGAACCTAATTTGACCCGATTGATTCGTGAGGTTGTAAGGGCAATTCCTATAAATGAACTTCGCAAATAATTTGAATAAAAAATTCATTGTGTCATCAGTAAATAAATGCAACTTAATAGACAATGGAATAACTAACAAATATTCATGGAATTATCTGATTATGGATAATAAATTGATAATGATATGTGCATTTTGTGGTAACCAGGTCATCTGAAGTGAAAATTACCTCGAAAAAAAGTTTTCTTTTGATATTGTTAGTTCTAATAGTATTGCTCGCTTGTGCAAAACGAAAAACAGTAATGGTTAATTACAATCCGGAAGAAGATTTTAACCGAGCACTCAGTGCCTTTGAATCTAAGCAATATAATAAAGCAATTGAGATGTTTCAGAATGTTCTTTTTAATTATCCGGGCACAAGTTATGCGGGTGATGCTCAGTTTTATATTGCTAATGCTTACTTTATGAAAAAGAATTATCGTGATGCAATTTATGAGTTCGAATTTTTTATCAAAAGTTTTTTAGGAAGCCAATATTTAGAAGAGGCTTATTATAAATTAGCCCTTTGCTATTACTATTTAGCACCGACCGTAATCCGAGACCAATCATTTTTATATAAAACGGTTGAGATTTTAGATGAACTTCAAGAAAAGTTTCCTGCGACTAAATATACAGATGAGATTAATAGGTTAAAAAGAGAAGTTGCGGAACGATGGGCGCAAAAGGAATTTATTGTTGGCGAATTGTATTATAAAGCCGGGGAATTGACTTCTGCTCAGGTATACTTTCAGTACTTGCTGGATAATTTTCCTTCGACCAAATGGGCCGAACGAAGCACTTTGCTTTTAGCACAAATTTATGAAAAAAAAGACTCTTTAGATAAGGCGATTAACCTTTATCAAATGTTATCGAATGCCACCGAAACTGATACGGCAATAAAAAAGATTGCCCAAATGCGACTGAAACAATTAGGAGTAAGTCCTTAAATGTTATGGCCAAAGATTTTCCTAAAAAAATTGGCATTTTCGGTGGTGCATTTAATCCGATTCATTTAGGCCATCTGGTCACAGTAGAAGAGGTTAGAGAAAGATTGAAATTAGATAAAATTATTTTTATTCCGACATTTTTACCGCCACATAAGAAAAAAATTGTTGATTATCGTCATCGCCGTTCAATGGTTAAATTAGCAATTAAAAATAACCCGAATTTTGAAATCTCGGATATTGAAAAACGAATCAAGGGAAAGTCGTTTACAATTGAAACATTGAAATTATTATCGAAAAAATACCCTAAAGCCCGATTCTATTTAATTATTGGTGCAGATGAGTATTTGTTATTAAACACTTGGCATGAACCAGAGAAATTATCTCAATATGCAACTTTGGTTGTGATGTTAAGACCGCGCCAAGAGATTGATACTATCTACCCCAAGTTTGTTAATACCAAGATTATCAAAGTGACTCAAATTGATATATCGAGTAGTGAAATTAGACAAGCAATAAAATTAGGTAGAAGTGTGAGATATAAAATTTGCGATGCAGTTTATAATTATATTAAGAAAAATAAACTTTATTTAGAATAATTAAACACTTTGGAGGCATAAATGATAAATTATCTATATGGACAAGGACAAACACCATCTGGTGGAAATCCGATAATCGGTTTTTTACCAATAATTTTGATTATTGTCATTCTGTATTTTTTGATGATACTACCACAACAACGAAGACAAAAGAAGCATGCTCAGATGCTGGCTGAACTTAAAAGAGGTGACCGCGTAGTTCTCTCCAGTGGTATTTACGGTGTGATTACTAATGTTAAAGAGAGAACTTTTATGGTCAAAATTGCGGAGAATGCTGAGATTGAAATTGAAAAGACATCTATTGCTTACAAGTTATAGGAATTTTTTGTTTTTATAGATATTTTTGCTTATAAATAATAGGTATTCTTATCAGAATGAAAGGCGAAAATCGGAAAATCCGTTTATACGGTGACCCAATACTAAGAAAGAAGGCAAGACCAGTAAAAAAAATTGATAACTCAATTAAGAAGATAATCGCAGATTTAAAAGTAACTATGGTAACGCAAGATGGCTTAGGCTTAGCCGCAAATCAAATTGGCGAATTGGTTTCGATTTTCTGCTTTAATCCCGAACCAGTTAATGTAAAGAAGGACTCATCAGCACCCAATGATATTGAACCAATGGTTGTTATCAATCCTGAAATAATTAAATACGAAGGAGAAGAGGAAAGAGAAGAAGCCTGCTTATCAATTCCCAATATTGTTGAAGTTGTCTTGCGAGCCAAAGAAGTTGTTGTGAGAGGATTAGATGAAAACGGAAAACCTATTCAGATTGAAGGTAAAGGATTGCTTGCCCGAGTGTTTCAACACGAAATTGACCACCTTAACGGAATTTTATTTATCGACCATTTGTCACCAATTCGGCAGCAGATGTTAAAAAAACAACTGGAGGCAATAAGTCAAAAAAATCGCCAGACTTAAAACTGTTAAATCAAAGAGTTACTAATAATATGAAAGTCTTGTTCTGGGGAACATCTAAATTTGGAACTCGTAGTTTAGAAGCGATGGTTCAAAGTGGTTATGAGATAATTGGTGTTGTGACATCCCCTGAAAGACCTTCAGGTCGTGGATTAAAAATGCAACCGAGTCCGATAAAAATTACTGCTCAAAAGTTAAACTTAAAAATATTTGAGCCGGATAATCCTAACACCAATGAATTTTATGAAACTTTGCGTAATGAACAAATTGATATCTGTGTATTGGTCGCATATGGCTTTATTATAAAACCGCTACTTTTAGGATTACCCAGTAAAGGCTTTGTTAATCTTCATCCTTCACTATTACCCAAATATCGTGGAGCCGCACCCATTCAACGAGCAATAATGCAGGGAGAACAGAAAACTGGTGTTACTACTTTTTTTATGAATGAAAGAATGGATGCCGGTCCAATTATTTTACAAGCAGAGACAGAAATTGGTATTAATGAAACCTATGATGAATTAAGTGAACGATTAGCTCATATAGGTGCCGAGATTTTATTACAGACACTTAATCTAATTAAAGAAAATAAAGTTTCCGTAAGACCACAAGATGATAATCAAGTGACTTTTGCACCAAAGATAAAGAAAGAGGAGTGTTTGATAAATTGGCATTTTAGCGCTAAAACGCTTCATAATTTGATTCGCGGTTTATCTTCAGAACCTGGGGCTTGGACCTATTTTCGCAATCGAATAACAAAGATATTAAAAACTGAACTATTAACTGATACCATAGCAGGCTTAAGTAAATATAAACCAGGTGAAATATTACCTAATAAAAAAAGTTTACTTGTCGCAACTCAGGATGGCGTACTTAAAATATTGTCTTTGAAAATAGAAGGTGGAAAATTAATTAGTGGCGTTGATTTTATTAATGGTCAGCGAGTTCAAACTGGCGAATGTTTCGTTTCAATATGAGGTTTATTCATTGGCTATTAATTATTATTGGTGCATTTGGATTAGGTGTTATAATCTTTAATTTTTTAATTATGCCTTGGATTATTGGCCGAGGAAAAGAAGTAATTGTTCCCAATTTGATTGGTAAATCTTTGATTGAAGCACAAAAAATTCTGGAAGCTCAGAACCTTGCATTAGGCAAGACCGAAGAAATATTTGATACAATTTTTCCCATTGGTTATGTGGTTCAACAAAAACCTAAACCAGGAAGTATTGTTAAACCTGGGCGACCAATAATTCTCTATCTGAGCAAAGGAACAAGAAAGATAAAAGTGCCATTTTTATTACAAATGCCGTTAGAACGGGCGATGACAATTTTGTCTAACATCGGACTTATTCCGACTTCAATAGAAACTATTAGGTCAATTACTACAGGACAAGGCAAAGTAATTGGAATTGAACCAGAACCTGGTTCAGAAATTTCTCTCGGAACACCTATAAAATTATTGGTCTCAGGTGGACCAGCAGGAGCCTTTTTAATGCCTAATTTTGTTGGGGTGCCAATAAATATTGCAATTGATTCTGTTGTTAAGTGTGGTTTAGTTATCGGCACAATTCAAGAGCAAGAAGTAGAATCTGAAGCAGAAGCCGGAATGGTTGTGATTCAATACCCTGAAGATGGTATGCGCGTAAAAACTGGTGATACGATAAAACTGATTGTGGGAAAGAGAGCAAAATGAAGATTGCAGCATCAATTCTAAATTGTAATTTTTTGAATTTAGGTGATGAAATTAAAAAAATCCAACTCGCCGGTATTGATGCAATTCATTTGGATGTAATGGATGGTCATTTTGTGCCTAATCTTAGTTTCGGTGTTCCGATATTAAAAGCAATTAAGCCAATATTAAAAGTTCCTATCATAAGCCATTTGATGGTAAAAGAACCAGAGAAGATGCTCGAATATTTTATTCCTGATTCTGATGGTATAATTTTTCATATTGAAGCCACCAATAAACCAAATCAATGTCTTAAACTTATTAACGATGCCAGGAAGGTAACGGGTATTGCCTTAAATCCAGATACACCAATAGAGCAGGTTGAACCATTCCTTGATTTAATTGATGAGATTTTAATAATGAGTGTATATCCAGGATTTGGTGGTCAGACATTTATTCCTGGAACTATTACCAAGATTATCAAGACAAAAGAAATGATAAAAAATAAAAACATGCAAATTATGATAGCAGTAGATGGTGGAGTTAATCTTGATAACAGCAAAGAACTAATAAGCGCCGGTGTCGATATTCTAATAACAGGAACAGCAATATTTCATTCTAAAGATTATGTCGAAACGATTAGAAGATTTCGATGTTTGAAATAACTAACAAATTTAGTCAAAAATTATAATTACATCCCAAAGCAAACGATGTTTGAAATAATTACCGATAAATTCGTTAAATTACAAAGAAAATTATTAGGTTATGGTCGGCTCAGTTCCAAAGAAATATCAGAGGCAATAAGAGAAATTCGAATCACTTTACTCTCAGCCGATGTTAACTATAAAGTCGTGGGTGAGTTCATCCGAGAGTTGCAAACAAAAATCGAAGAGAAAAAAATCGTTGAGAGTTTAAGACCCGGCGAATTGATAAATGTTGTTTTATATGAAGAATTAGTTAAACTATTAGGTGAAAAACCCGCAAAACTACAATTTACTCGAACTCCAACAATAATAAATTTAGTTGGTCTACAAGGAACAGGCAAAACAACGACAGCAGGCAAATTAGCCGCAAAATATAAGAACAAAAAACCACTTTTGGTTGCCTGTGATGTTAAAAGGCCAGCAGCCTCAGAACAATTGAGATTATTAGCCCAAAGAGTCGGTTGTGACTTTTTCCCAGTTGGAGACGATGCACTTAAAACTTGTCTTTTAGCATTAGCCCAAGCAAAGGATAGAGGAAACCAGTTAATAATTTTCGATACTGCTGGACGATTGCATATTAATGAAGAGTTAATGCAGGAATTAAAAACAATCAAAGAAAAAACTAATCCAGATTATACTTTATTAGTTGTCGATGGGATGGTGGGGCAAGATGCGGTCTCGCAAGCACAAGAATTTCATAATGCATTGAATATTTCTGGTGCAATTGTGACAAAACTCGATGGTGACGCTAAAGGAGGTGCCGTGGTGTCGATTCGGAAAGTGACATCAGTACCAATATATTTTATCGGAACCGGTGAGAAAATAGAAGATTTAGAAGAATTTTATCCTGACCGAATCAGCACCCGAATTTTAGGACTGGGAGATATAAAAACACTTCAAGAAAAAGTTGCTTCCGCAATTTCACCCAAAGAACAAGAAGTAGTTGCAGAAAAATTTCTTAAAGGAAAATTCGATTTTAATGATTTTCTGAACCAATTGAAATCAATTAGAAAAATGGGGAGTATATCAAAATTGCTTTCAATGATACCCGGAGCAAAAAACTTAAAAGGATTGGAAAATATCGACGATAAAGATTTTATCCGGGTTGAAGCAATAATTCAATCAATGACCAAGGAAGAACGAGAGAATCCTGAAATTATTGACGGCTCAAGACGAAAACGGATTGCAATCGGCAGTGGAACATCAGTCGAAGATGTCAACCGCTTACTAAAGGAATTCCGTCAAGCCAAGCAATTGATGCAAAGTATGGGTTCTGGAAAACTGAAGTTCTTTAATAGGTAATAAATGTGATAATATCAAAATTCAAATCGTAAAATGCCAAATCAAATATTAAAATTTTTGATATTTTATTCGTATTTTAGACATTTGATTTTTAATATTTAATTTAATAAATGGAGGCATTATGTTTTGTCGTAATTGTGGAAGAGAAGTATCCGAAAAAGCAGAAATCTGTATTCATTGTGGAGCAAGACCATTGAACGGTGTAAACTATTGTCAGCATTGCGGCGCTGAGGTTAATCCTAATGCTGAAATATGTATTAAATGCGGTGTCCGATTAGTTGGCGTAAAATCAGTAGCAATGGGCGAAGTTATATACGCTGGCTTTTGGCGCCGATTCGTTGCTTCATTAGTCGATGGAGTTATTTTATTTGTTCCGATGCTGATAATTAATTTGATTTTTCCTTATGCGGGATGGTTTTTGGGAACAGTTGCTAGTTGGTTATATTATGCATTAATGGAATGTTCAGAAAGACAAGCAACATTAGGTAAACAGGTATTAGGTATTATGGTTACTGATAGTAATGGTAATAGAATTACATTTGGCCGAGCAACAGGACGACATTTTGCAAAAATTGTTTCGAGTTTAACTTTGCTGATAGGTTATATTATGGCAGGTTTCACTGAGAAAAAACAAGCATTGCATGATATGATTGCAGATTGTTTAGTTATTAAAAAATCATAAAATTATCTATTTGTAAAAAGGTATTAATGTGCACTGACAGCAATAAACAAAAGTTAAAAAGTTGTAAAATAATTTAGTCGTAAAGGAGGCATTATGTTTTGTCGTAATTGCGGTAAAGAGATTGCCGATAGGGCAGAAATTTGTATTCATTGTGGTGCAAGACCACTAACCGGAAACAAATATTGCCAGAATTGTGGTGTAGAAGTCAATCCCAATGCTGAAATCTGTGTCAAATGCGGTGTGCGCTTAGCAAAAGGTAAAGAAGGTAAAGATTGGTTAGTGGCACTTTTACTTTCAATATTGCTTGGTGGATTAGGTGTTGACCGATTCTATTTAGGATATATTGGACTCGGTATATTGAAACTGATAACACTTGGCGGATTTGGAATCTGGTGGTTAATAGACTTAATTTTAATTGCATCAAATAAACTGCCCGATAGTGAAGGAAAGGAATTAGTGAAAAAATAAATTGGTCTCGGCTAAAAGTCGTACGAGATAAAAAATTTATATTTAGTAGAGTCCGACTGGATATTTTTTGTAAGTGAGTAAAAAATCCTTTTGGGAGGTTTCCAACGACATTTTGATATTTGTAATCTTTTTTGCTTTAATTATTTCAGACATTTGTTCTGAACTTAATTCAACAATGTTCTTAGTGGCATATTTACCGAAAATTTGAATTGCTTGGTCTGATATTTTGATGGTTTTTCCGAATTTCTGGGCAAATAGTATGCCCTTGCGATACGGTCTTATTTTATTAAAGTTGTATACTACTTTATTCATTATAAAGATTTGTTCTTTTTGAATTAAAAAGTCATACTTTTGAAAGACGGATTGAGGGATGCCGTATTCTATTTCTAAGTTTTGTAGAATTTTATTTATCATAATGTTAAGTTCTTGGCAAAGAAGGATTCTTTTAGAGAATCATTGTTTTTCTAATAAAAGTTTAATTAAAATTTTAGGGTTTTTTCTTTTGAAATTTTTGCGGTTATATTTATCACAACTTTCTAATTTTAGCAATAAAGAAACCTTCAGTATCATTATCTTGAGGAAAAAGCCGGATTGTGTTTTGAATACTTTTATCAAATTTTTGTCCCTGCCATTCTAAAATTCCAGGGCGTGTTTTTAGGCCATCAATGGCTATTGGTTCGCAAACAGCAGATGAATATTTTTTTAAGAGATAATCAACTACCATTTCATTTTCTTCAGGTGCGTAAGTGCAAGTCGAATAGACTAATGTGCCTTTTGGTTTAAGACATTGAAAAGCAGAATTTATTAAGCCTTTTTGAATTTTAGAGTGCCGGATGATATTAGTCTCACTCCAATAAGAGACCGCTGACCAAGATTTTCTCACCATTCCTTCTAAAGAACATGGAGCATCAAGGATAACGCGGTCAAAATATTCAGGAAATAAATGACCTAATCTTTGTCCTGATTGTCTTATAATGACAGTATTCAAAACTCCTTGGTGTTCGATGTTGAAGATAAGTTTATTGATTCTCTTGGACGAGATGTCATTAGCGACAATAAGGCCGGTATTTGCCATAATTGATGCGATTTGAGTAGTTTTAGAACCAGGGGCTGCACTCATATCAAGTATGGTCTCATTAGGTTTAGGGTCTAAAACTAAGGCCGGTATCATCGAAGCAAGTTCTTGCACATAAATTAATCCTAAAAAGTGTTCAACTCTTTGGCCGAAATTTACTTTTTCATTGATTCGAAACGCCAAGTCATACCAAGGAACGGCTTCTAAATTTATATCAGATAAAAATGCAAGTACTTCATCTTTTTGGGCTTTAAGGGTATTAATGCGGAAAGTTTGTTTTAAGGGAAGTTTAGTAAATTTAAGAAATTCATCAAAATCAGGAATAATTGAAGCATATCTTTCAAAAAATCTTGGAGATAATTCGGTATGCATTTAATATTACTGAGTATATTTTACTAATAACTTTGGCCGGGATTTAGCGGGCATTAATTGAAAGTCGTCTTAAAGCATTTAATTTTTCTTTGTGACCGAGTTTGGCTTGTTTGATGGCATTTTCTAAGATCATAATCGATTTGTCATAGTCTTTTTGGTTAATAGGATAAGGATGACCATCTTTGCCGCCATGAGCAAAAGAATAAGTTACTGGGTCAGTAAAACTTGGTTTCGCACCATAGATGACTTCAGAAATTAATGCGAGCGCGCGGATGGTTTTAGGACCTAATCCTTGCGTGTCTAATAATTGTAGAAAGTTTTGTGGTTGTTTTTCATAGGTTTTTATTAGAATTTTTTGCAAATAATTGGGGTTAATGTCAGAGACTAACACTGGATGGTGTTGTGCCAGATTTAAAGTCTTTATCTTCGTGAATTCTTTTATTGTCGTTTCAGGATTTTCTGAGGCAATAAGCGTAGAAACTTTTCTTGTTAATGCACTCTCGTTCGCTACCATATTCAGAACATTAGTTTTGTGATTACAAACAATTGCTTTATGAGGTTCATTAACAAAATCATTAAGTTCTAAAGATAGCCAATGATATCGTCTTGCCCAACCGGTATTGATATTCATACCTTGTTGGACAACAGCCCATCTGCCATCTTTTGTGCCAATAAAAGTATGATGGTAAATCTGATAGCCATCTTGAAGTGCGCAAGTGTCGATTTTCGCACTCATCTTACTAGCGAAGATAAAGTCATTCGGGTCAAAAGAAAATTTTTCAGCATAATTTCTGATTTCCTCAGGTGTTTTGCGAGAGGTTTTGCCTTTTCCTCCGGCAATGAATAGACCTAAATCAAATTCTAAATCTTTTAGACCTTCTTTTAATGCGGCACATAATGTTGTCGTTAAACCGGAAGAATGCCAATCAAAACCTAAGACACAGCCAAGGCTTTGAAACCAAATTGGGTCAGAGATGCGGCGTAAAAATTCTTCAGTGCCATACTCGCCAATAATTATTTCACAAATTGCTCGAGATAATTTTTTCATCCTTTCAAAAAGCCATCGTGGGGCGTTTCCCCAATGAAGCGGTAATTCAGCAAAACCTGTTCGCATATAATCTTATTTTGCAAAATCCTAATATTGGAATATTCATAATATTGTAGTTAATTGATTCTACAGGTCAAGCATTTTCATT
>JAOABV010000041.1 GCA_026418155.1 candidate division WOR-3 bacterium
CAATAAAACTTATCATTATCTTATATCTTATAATCTGTCTTAGTAATATATCCGCCATTACTACGACGCGATCTATTCCTGACAAAATGTTCATTTGGGATAAAAAATGGTTGGATATTAACCGCTGGCGATGTCCTTTTTATAATAACGGCCGATATGCTTTTGATGAAACTACTACCGATGGCGCAGGTAGATGGCCTTATCCACTTGACAATACTTATATTTTTGGTGCTGGACTATGGGTCGGGGCAATTTCTGGTAACGATACTTTAGTTACAGTTGGATATAATCCAAATACCGCAAGAAGTGAGTTCTTTCCAACACCAGTTAGATATTGGCGTGAAGGAACTGGTAATCCTTTAGATAGGATTTATAAATATCCTAATGATTGGCCACCACCACAAACAAGATTTGGCTATGATACCACTCTTGTACCACAAAGAAACATATCGCTACAAGATATGTGGTGTGTCTATTGCGATTCATCTCCTGTATATCATGATACACCTTTTGGAAGACCTTTAGGTATCGAAGTTTATCAAACAATTTATGCCTGGGATTATCCAACCCTTGAGGATGTGTTCTTTATTAAATATCGAATAAAAAATGTATCAGGACAAACACTGCGCCAGATGTATTTAGGTATTTGTGCTGACCCGGATATAGGGATGTATAATGACGATATGGTTGGAATTATAAGAAAGCGGTGTATCGGTAGTGATACAATCCGTGATGTCGCGTTTGCTGGGGACTATGATAATACTGAATCTAATAATCCCCCATATTGGGAATCCGGAACGCCCGGCGTAGTTGCTTATAAATTCTTAGATGGTCCAAGACGACCAGATGGCACAGTTATAGGAATGACTGCATTCAAAAAATTCACAATTGATTATGACCCGACCACAAACCGTAATCAGTATTTAACTTTGGCTGGATATGATTATCGCACGCTAATTTACTCACCTTATGATTCAATTGATCTATCCCCCGGAGATAAGAGATTTCTAATGTGCACCGGCCCATTTAATCTTTTACGCGATTCAGTTGCAACAATTATTATTGCTGTGATTGGTGCTCCTTATGGCGATAATGGAGAATTATGGTATAATCGAGACACAAATGACTTGAAACCTTTATGCCGAATTGCCAACAACGTCCAACGATTTTATAACTCAAGATACCTAACACACCAAACAAGAGTTATTCATCCCAATGGCGGTGAATATCTTTCAGGATTTGCTCAAATCACTTACCAAGCAACAAGTAGTACTACTAATCCTTTACTTATTGACCTGCTATATTCATCTGACTGGGGAATCAGTTGGGATACTTTAGCAACCGGACTATCTAATACAGGTGTATATAATTGGCAAACATTAAATCATCCAGACGGTGTTTGTTATTTATTACGAGTTATGGCATACGATACAATTACTAGTGGTTCGGATGTTTCTGATTCATTGTTCGCGATCAATAATCCTGGTAATGCTCCTCCATATATTAAAATCTTATCGCCTAGTTCGCAATATGGACTACCCGAATCACTCTCAGGGATTTGTAGTATTCGTTGGTTCGCCCGTGACCCCGAATTTCGAGATAGTTTGCGTATAGATATTTTATTACGAAAAAGCCAAGATACAATCTATAAACCTTTAGCATTAAATGAAGCAAATGACCGATTGTATGTTTGGGACTCCAAAAGGACGGCAAATGGTGATTACTGGTTAAAATTAAAAACTTTTGATGAACAATTTGTCACTTATGACTCTGTATATGTTAAAGTGCGTAATAGAATTTCCGGCGGAAATATTATTCATTATCACGGGATTTGTAATCTGTTAAATATACGAGTTTGGATTCACTATCCCGAATCTCTTACCGGTCATCAATACGAAATAAGTTTTAGAGAACCAAAACCTCCTGCTGGTACAGGTATTGTGAGATATGGTTATGACGTAATTGATTTATCTACCCAAGATACTGTGTTGAAACAATACTATTTTTCTGCTTATCCAACTTATGATTTTTCACCAATCGTAAAAGGATTCTCAATTGAAACAAGAAGCGCTATCTCATCTCCGAATTTTAAATTCGACTCAGTTAAAGTGATGAGCGGAAACTATCCTCAGGACTTTTTATCTGTGGTAAGTTTACCATCTAGCTATCAATGGCCTTTTCGAGGTTCACGATACAAATTATACTGGACAAATTACCCAGGTAGTTATCGAACTTTGCAGGTATATGACATAGATTATGGCATATACATTCCTTTTCGACGCTTTCAACCTCAACCTAACTGGATTGATTCTGCTTATGGTTGGTGTTTCTTAAATAATAATTTCCGGTCGCCATCCGATACATTAAGGCTTGGCATTGACCGATATATCTATATTTGTGGAGGAATAATTCGTCTTAATCCCTCTGAGCCGATAACAATACTTCCTGATTCAGGCAGTCAGTGGATTGTTTATCCCTGCACATTACGAACACCTGTAAATGGCAACAAGTATCGTTTTCAACCAACTTATGGCATTCAAGAAAATTTATTTTCAACAACTAAAATTCAATTACTATCTTCCTATCCGAATCCATTTTCCAATCGAATAATGATTAATTACTTTATCCCCTACACAACATTTGCAACAATTTCCGTTTATGATGTGACGGGCAGGAAAATCCATACTCTTCACCAAGGTTCTACAAAGCCAGGCTGGCATACATTAAGTTGGAACGGTGTCAATAACAATGGAAAGAAGATTACAACGGGTATTTACTTTGTTAAACTAACTGCTTTAGGCCAAAGTCTATGTAAAAAAATAACCTTTATTCGATAACTACGAGATTATATATCCATCTCATGCAGTATGATAATATAGTGTATTACGATGTCAAATAAGCAAGGCAAATTAGACTCATAATAAATGAAATAAGAACGAACAAGGGACGAGGAATACTTGCCATTCTTCGTCCCTCTTTTATTCTCATATATTATGATAATAACATTATAAATTTGTGCGAAATATAATTTTGTTATTTATTATTTTATTAATCCCAATCGTTGTTTTGGGTAAATCTTTTTATTATCCTCAAATAAAAACTGAAATACATTTTACTCCTAATGGCGATGCTCATGTTTTACAAGAAAGAACCTATTATTTCAAAGGTTATTTTTCTTGGGCATATCTGGAATTAAAGAAAAAAAGCGCGGATAATATTATTTTTAACCAATTACTTGAAGAAATTGATGGAACTTGGCATAAAATAGAACCGGAAATAGTTGATAATCCCCAATCTTTATACATCCGTTGGACTTACACCGCCCAAAACGAAATAAAGACTTTTTTAGTTGATTATACAATCATTGGCGCAGTTAAACGCTATGAAGATGCTGCTGAATTTTACTGGAAATTCATTGAAGACGAACACGAAAAAATTGAAAATATAATCCTTGAACTCTATCTGCCCGAAAAATCACCAGACTTATTCAAAGTTTACATTCATTCCCAAGCCCGACCCGGCACAATTAAATTCAATGAAACATTTGATAAAGCAGTTGTTGAACAGAAAAAAATACCTAAGAATGCTTTTGTTGAAGTACGAATGTTCACTTCACCCTCAATTTTTCCTGAAGTTCCAATTTTAACTCAAACTCGCTATCAAGATTTTCTCAAGCAAGAGAAACATAATTTCCTTGTCTCATCATTAAAAAAATTTATTCTTTTCCCAATTGGATTACTACTAATGATTGTCTTGCCATTAATTCTTTTGATTATTTTTTATAATAAGTATGGTCGAGAGCCAAAATTACCTTATCTTGGAATGTATGAACATGAGCCACCGCGTAAAGCGCCACCAGTTGTTGTGCCGGCAATTTTATCGCAAAAACCAGATAAAAATACAATTTATCAATCAATGTTTCGTGGAATGTTTGCCAGCATGCTCGATATAACAACTAAAGGTCTGGTTTCCATACAGGAAATTGAGAACAAGAAACATTACCAATTTACTTTAGAAAAACCTGAAAATATTGATAAACTCGACCCATTTAATAAAAAAGTGGCTAATTTCTTTTTTGAAAGCAAAAATCAAATCACAGATAAAGAGCTCCAGATTTATGCTCAAAAACATCCAACTCAATTTCGTGCTTATTTATCAAATCTCTATGAGCAAGCAATCAAATGGTGGGAATCAACGCTGGGGAATAAACTACTCGACCCGATAAGTTCTAAATTTTATAATAGCTACTTATTAATAATTTTACCTTCAATTATTGTTGGTACCATATTTGCAGGCATCGGATTAAGTGCTTTAATTGGTGGACCCAATCCACCATTTTTTATTTTTTCAGGTATTTTAGCCATAATCCTTTTTATCATTTTCATTAGCACCTCACGGGTAATAGTTCGATGGAGTCCAGAAGCACATTTAGAACAAAAGCGATGGCATAATTTTAAGAAATTTTTAAGTGAAGGGTCAGCAATTGAACAAGCACCTATTACCCTTTTGCCAATCTGGGAATATTATTTTGTTTATGCGGTCGCTTTAGGCGTTGCTCAGAAGTTTCTGAAAAACATAACCAAACTTGCAGAAAAACAAGGTATACAACTTTCAGTTCCAATTTGGTATATTTCTGCGACTGCTCACGCTCCATCCAGTGTTTCTTCTTTAGCGGAAAGTATTAGTAGTTTTCAGACCTTTGCTAATAACTTTACAAATATGATAAATTCATTTTCAACATCAGCGGCAAGTGGTGGTGGATTTTCTGGGGGAGGCGGTGCTGGCGGCGGTGGTGGAAGTTCGGGCGCTGGGTAATTGTTTCTTCATATCTTCGCAAGCGCTTTAATTACTTGTAACGAAAACACGAAATAAATAATATCACAAAATATTTTTGAAGTCAAAATCGAATAACTTAAAATATTAATTCTTGATAACTTTTCGCTCTTCTTGATTTTTCAAACATTTCTCGATTTATTCATTGACAAATTAGAAATTTTTAATACAATACAGATTGTCGCCGGGGTAGCTCAGTTGGTAGAGCACGGGACTGAAAATCCCGGTGTGGGCGGTTCGATTCCGCCCCCCGGCATGTAAAAGAAGATAGTCTGATTATGGTTTAGAAAACTGGAGGCAACTTGGCAAAACGAACTAAATCGGCATTAAAAAGCGCTCGCAAGTCTGATAGAAAACGCATTGCTAATCGTATAAAAAAACTGCGACTAAAAAAAGCAATTAAAGAATTACGTGCGACCAAAGACCCAAAGTCTTTTCAAGAACTGTATCCCAAAGTCCAAGCAATTATTGATAAATCAGCCAAATCCGGCATTATTCATAAGAACAAAGCATCACGATTGAAGTCACGGCTATCTGCGCTATTATCAAAAATAACTGAAAAAAAATAATTATTGGCTATACTTTTAATCTCACCCAATAAGTTCTTACTTTTATTTAATTTCACTTAATAGTGTTTATTATATTTTAAGATTTGTCTTTTTATTTTATTATTGGAAAAAAGATTAAAACCATAAACTACTTTTTAAGCACGAAAATTCATATTATGTAATAGCATAATTATTTTTAAGTTTTACATTATTATGAAAGTCCTCTATATTGCTACTGCTTTTCCGCGGTCAGATGATGATATTATAACTCCTTGGTTAGTCGAAGCAATAAAGAGGTTAAAAAAACGTGGCATTGATGTGGATGTTTATACATCTTCGTATAAAGGGCTTCCCAATCAAAATCTTTTCAATATCAATATATTTCGATTTCGCTACTTTTTGAAAAAATGGGAGAATTTAACTCATGAAGAAACTGCTGTTGACCGAGTCAAAAAGGGATTACTGAATAAATTAAAAGTTCCCTTTTATCTATTTTGCGGAACAACTCAAATCTATAAACTTTGCCGAAATAGGAAATATGACATAATCCATACTCACTGGCCTCTCCCCCATGCGCTTTTTGGATATGTCGCCTCACAAACCTGCAAAGCCAAACATTTTTTATACTTTCACGGCGTTGAGTTGATGTGGGTAAGAAAAGAACTTCCTTTCTTAAAACCATTTCTTCGGTGGGCAATAAGTAAAGCCAATGTGGTAATGTGTAATTCCAGTCATACGGCTTCGAGAATCAAAGAAATCTATGAACGTGAAGTAGTAATTCTTCCTTCGGGTCAATCGGCAAAACCCGAAATTGAAATTCCTCTGCAAAAAACTAAAATTACTGCTTGTAAAAATATATTGTTTGTCGGTAGATTGGTTGAGCGTAAAGGTGTTAAATATCTTATAGAAGCATTTGCTCAAATCGCTAATAGTGTTGATGCTGTTCTCAATATTGTTGGCACAGGACCTGAAAAACCTCTTTTAGAAAAATTAGTTCAGGAAAAGAATCTTTCAGAAAAAGTAAAGTTTTGGGGACAGGTTTCGTCCCAAGAACTAAATGAGCAATATCAAAACTGCGATGTCTTTGTACTGCCAGCAATCGTTGATTCCAAAGGTGATACTGAAGGATTAGGTGTTGTTCTAATTGAAGCATTAACTTATAAAAAACCTGTAATCGCAACAAATGTCGGAGGCATTATTGATATTATAAAACATAACGAAACCGGCCTTTTAGTCCCAGAAAAGAATTCTGGTGAATTAGCAAAAGCATTATTAAAAATAATACAAGATGAATCTTTAGCTCGTCGGCTTGCCGAACAGGGTTATAATTATGTTAATACCAAATACAATTGGAATAATATCATTGACCAGATGATTGAAGCCTATTACCGTTCAATGTAAAATAGATAAATCTTGACTATATTATCGGATTTTCTATAATAAGTTCTAAATAAATATATGCAAGAAAAGATAACTATTGGCACTACTTCTATCGGAAGGAAATCCAAAAAATTAATTAATGAAATCTTGAATAGCGGCAGAATTTCGATGGGTAAATATGTCGCTCAATTGGAAAAAGAATTTGCTCGCTACCATCAAATCAAAGAATGTATTGCAGTTGCCACTGGTACTGATGCAGTGACAATTGCAGTAGCATCTTGTATTAATCTTAATAGCAACAAAAAGTCGCCAGAAGTTATATTACCAGCATTAACTTTTATCGCTTCAGCCAATGGTATTGTTAATGCTGGAGCTAAACCGGTTTTTGTTGATATCACTTTGGATACTTATCAAATCGATGTTGAGCAGATTGAAGAAAAGATAACATCAAACACTCTGGCTCTTTTGCCGGTCCATTTATTAGGTCATCCTGCAGATATGGATACTATTATCAAAATTGCTGATAAGCATAATTTGTCCGTTATCGAAGACGCTGCAGAAGCGCATGGTGCGGTATATAGAGAGAAAAAAGTTGGGACCATCGGAATTGCTGGTGCATTCAGCTTTTATGTGGCTCATATTATCACAACTGGTGAAGGTGGAGCCATTATAACTAATGATGAAGAATTTGCTGCTCTTGCCCGTTCATTAAGAGCTCATGGTCGAGCGTGTAAATGCCATAAGTGCGTTCTTAATATCTCATCGCAATACTGCCCTCTACGCTTTAAGTATGAAAAGGAAGAAGGATTTGACCCAAGATTTTATTTTGAATATATTGGATATTCCAGTAAAATGAATGAACTGGAGGCTGCTTTAGGGATTGAACAAATTGAATCATTAGACAAAATTATAAATAAACGCCGGAAAAATTTCTTTTATCTCAATCAGCATCTTCTTGATTTAGAAGAATTTTTTTATTTCCTTAAAGAAAAAGAAGATGTAAAAATTAGTCCCTTAGTATATCCGCTAACCATTCGAAAAGGCGCTCCTTTTAATCGTCAGGACATTACAATTTATTTGGAAAAAAGAGGGATTGAGACACGTCCAATTTTTGGTTGTATTCCAACTCAGCAACCAGCTTATCGATTTATGAATCATAGATATGGAGATTTTCCTAATGCGGAATATGTTGGCGAAAATGGTTTCTACTTCGGCGTTCATCAAAATCTTTCCCAACAAGATTTAGATTATATCATTGAAGAAATCCACCAATTTGTCAAATTGAGATAAGCATCACAACGATTAATCCCGCAGAAAATGAATCTTTTGTTGGTTAGTCCGACTGTCTGTTTAGGTGGAGCGGAGCGTGCGGTAATATATTTAGCATATTATCTAAAGCAAAAAGGCCATAAGGTATATATTTTTACAACCTATCTTGATTTTGCGAATGTTTCTGAGGAAGCAAAAAGTTTGGATTATATAAATCCTAATATAAGAATTCTCAAGCGTGTTGAAGGACGGTTTGAAATAATAAGTAATCCCTTTTTATTTTTTCAGCGACTATTTTTATTACGAAAAGCAATTAAAAGAACTATCGAAGAGAAAAACATTGAAGTCATTCATGCTCATAATCCTCCTGGCCACTGGATGAGTGTATTTCATCATATACCATTATTATGGTCAGCCAATGACCCGATTACAACCTTCAAGCCCTATGCTGGTGGAAGTTTTTCGTTACAATCTAAAAAACGTGCATCTCTACTAAAAGAAATTGGTATCCATTTATACAAACTTTTGGATTCTGCCATCGTTAAAACTGGCATTGATAAAATTATTGTTTTAGATGAACGCGGGCAGAAACGAATAAAAGAGTATTATAATCGCAACTCCCAAATTGTCCGCTTAGGGATTAATTTTAATTTTTTTTCAAAAGATTTACCAGATCTACACGATAAATATCTAATAAGAGCCAAAAACGAATTTAATATTATCCAAGTAGGCCAACTTACCTATTCTAAAAACCAATTATGTACGATAAGAGCATTCCGGATTATTAAGTCTCAAATAGGTCATGCTAAATTAATTTTAGTAGGTGACGGACCACTACGAGAAGAAATTGAAGCCGAAATCAAAAAACTCAATTTACAAAATAGTGTTGAACTCACTGGACATACCAGTGAAGAAAATTTGCGAATTCTCTATCAAAAATCCCATATCTGTTCATTTCCGGCTGTAAAACAAACTTACGGGTTGACCCCTTTTGAAGCCTTAGCAGCAAATACAATTTCCATAGTCTCTTCTGACTGCGGCACCAGTGAGGTCATTCAAAAAGAAAATATTGGATTGATTAGTGACCCAACACCGCAAGACTTTGCCGAAAAAATGTTACATATATATCAACAACCCGAAGAGACAATTAATACAATTATCAGAGGTCGTATCTATGTAAAGAAAAACCTCAGTTATGAATCCTATTGCCGAGAAGTAGAAAATATCCTTGCAGACTTAATTGCCCATAAAAATTCTGCTCCCTAATGGCAAAGAGATCTTTTCGAATTATTATCTATATTCTAATACTAATCATTATTTTTTATTTTATGGCTAAGTATTTTTATACTAATTGGCACAAAGTTCCATTTAACGAATTAAGGTTTAATTACTATTTTTTAACTATATCCTATCTTATTTGGTTTGCTGGATTTCCATTTAATGCATATATTTGGAAGAAGAATATTGAAATTATTGGTGAAAAAATTTCATTTTTGCAAGGATTAAAAATCACTGCTCTTGCTGCCTTGCCCCGATACATTCCTGGCCGAATCTGGGGCATTGCCGGACAAGTTTATCTTACAAAAAAAGAAGGCGCTATTCCCGGTGCTAAAAGTGGTGTTGGCGTTATTCTCGGAACTGCAGTAAATACCTTGAGTGGAATATTACTCTTTGTTATCATTTTTCCTTTGACTCAGCAAAATTCTCTTACTAAAACTTATTATCTAATGTTTCTTTTAATTCCACTATTATTAATTATTCTCTATCCGCCACTATTTGTTAAAATTGTAAATCTCGGATTAAAAATATTTAAAAGAAGTAAGATAACAGTGATACCTAAATATTCTCAGATTGTTTTCCTTTTGATTTTATATACTCTGTTATGGATTTCTCAATGTATTGGTATTTATTTCTTGATTAAATCTTTTTATCCGATAAAATTATCTTTCTTATTGCCGTTATGCGCTATTTACCCGGCAGCTTGGGTAATAGGATTTTTGAGTTTCATTTCACCCGGCGGAATAGGAATTAGAGAAGGAGTTTTAAGTTATCTTTTTAACTTTTATATGCCAACAAGTATTGGCATAATTACATCTGTCTTAATACGGATTTGGGGAACAATTGGCGAAGTCATCACATTTTTAATCTTTGCCAAAAGTCTCAGAAAATATATATAATTATAAATGCGCATAGTCTACGGTATCTTATCTGGTGGATCCGGCAATGATATTTATTTTAATCTTTTAGCCACGAGTCAACGCAAGTTAAATAATGAAATTAAATTTTTATCGTATCATCGATACTGGTCAATCAATCCTCACTTATTACGTCCTTTTGTAAAGATTAATCCATCCTATGATATAATTCACTCTAACGCTGAATATGGCTTGGCTTTTTACAATCCTCGCCAACCATTGATTATCTCAATCCTCCATATTATCGCTGAGCCTCAACAGACTGACTATCTAAACAAATTACAGAAAATTTATTATCAAAAAATCCTTGATTATATTGAAAAATCTTTATCTAAGGCTAATTTTGTTATCGCTATTAGTAAATCTACAGAACAGACGGCGCGAAATTTATATGATGTAAAAAATATTCAGACCATATACTGTGGTATTGATACAGAACTTTTTAAACCGATTGAGATTATCAATGACCCATTTCCTGATAAAATAAAATTACTCTTTGTGGGCAATTTAACTAGAAGAAAAGGTGTTGACCTATTACCCCAAATAATGGCAAGACTTGATAATCGATTTCTTTTGTTTTATACTACAGGTCTACGCAGTCCGAAAAAGGTTTTTTTTGATGACCGAATGATTCCTTTGGGACGCTTATCCCAAACCGACCTCGTTTATTGGTATAATCTCTGTGATATTTGTTTATTGCCAACGCGTCTTGAGGGTTTCGGTTATGCAATTGCTGAAGCAATGGCATGCGCAAAACCAGTTATCTCCACTAATTGCTCTTCACTACCAGAATTAGTTACTGATGGCGAAAATGGATATTTATGCAAAATGGATGATGTTAGCGATTTTGTTGACAAAATTAATCTCTTAGCCGATAATAAGCAAATGCGAGATGAAATTGGCATCAGAAATCGTAACAAGATTATCAATAGTTTTAACTTAGCAACAATGGCTAAATCTTATCATAATTTATATTCTAAAATTATAAAGGAGTTTTACTAATATGAAAAAAGACAAGATGGTGAAACTAATTAGTGAAAAACCTTTTCATTTATCAAATAAACTGGCTGTCATCATTTTAATCTTATTACCTATAACCTATTTTCTGATTTTCGCACCAGGCTTAATTACTGGTTCAAAAATGATGTATGGTTCAGATTGGCTTTTAGGTGGATATGCCTCGCGTATGATTACAGCACAGCAACTGGCACAATATAAAACTCCAGCAATGTGGTATAATTATATTTTTGGTGGACTCCCTTCTTACGGCGACAACAATTCTTTGTATACAATTATCCGTCTGATAATACCGACTCATATCTTTTGGACTTATCTTTTCATTTGCGGATTGATAGTTGCTGGTTTGGGAATGTTTTTATTTCTTAAATCATTAGACCTTTCAAATTACACTGCATTGATTGGTGCAATTGCCTATTCTTTCGCCGGGAATTTGGTATCAACGACTTATGCTGGACATGAAGGAAGATTGTTATCAATGGCATTTTTCCCTTTGGCATTTTTCTTATGGAATAAGGCGCTTACCACGCATAAGTTTTTCTGGTTTATCTTGGCCGGCGTTTTGGCTGGATTTAGTATGACCCATGCTCATTTTCAGCTAACCTACTATGGATTATGGTTCGCTTTTGCTTATTTTATCGTGCAACTAATTTGGCAAAGACAACAGAATAAAATAAAAGGCACACTAAAACTTATTGGTTATGCAATCATTACAGTAATAATTGCCTTAGGAACTTTGGCAATGTATTATATGCCTTTATTGGCAAATCTTGCTTTTGGGGCTCGTGGTGAAATTCGAGGATATGAATTCGCATCATCTTGGGCATTGCCACCAAAAGAACTCTTTGACCTAATTGTGCCTCAATTCAGTGGTATCCTTGATAACTACTGGGGCGAAAATTTCTTTAAACTACACACAGAATATTTTGGTATCATCTTTTTATTAATGGCAATTATAACCCTTTTCATAAAATTCAAAGAGCGAAAAGTCCTGTTCTTTTTTATTGCTGGTATTATCAGCGCACTTACTGCTTTAGGCGGACATACACCTTTTTTTAAGTTGGTCTATTATTTATTACCAGGTGTAAAGCGCTTCCGTGGTCCGTCAATGGTATTTTATTTAGCCGCTTTTTCAGCAATTGTCTTAGGTTCAATTGGCTTACAATATCTTTTTGATTATAACCTCAAGAAAAAAGTATTAGACCCGCAGACAAAGAAAAAAATCATACGTTTCGTATATACCACAGTTATTGTTTTCATTGTCTTACTTTTAATTTTCGTAGCGAGTAAAAACAGCATTGTAGGAAGTATTAAAGATAATAATAAACTACAGGCATTTAACAATAACCAATCAGTCTTTTGGTCCGGTGTTCTTATCACTGCTATATTAATCATTCTTGCGTTCTTTCTTATCTATCAACTAATTAACCATAAAATTAAAATTCGCACCGTGCTATTAATATTGATTTCTTTAATATTATTTGACCTCTGGCGTATTGATAAACTATTCTTAAAGCAGGTCGAACATCCAAGTGTTTATTATGCACCTGATGAAGTCGTAAAATTTCTCAAGAGTGATACATCGCTTTATCGAGTTCATCCTTTATATTATGAACGGTCTAATGACGGCATATTAGATTTGCATAATATTCAAAACGCTGGCGGTTATTGTCCTAATCCTTTACAAACCTATCAAGATTTTATAGGTGCGGAACGCACTGTGATGTATAATGCTCCCAATTTAGCATTTACCAATTTTCTCAATCTTCTTAATATTAAATATATTGTTTCTATTCCTCTACCCAATAATATCGCTCAATTTGATGCTCAAACCCAAGCCCGAATCACGGAGATGCGTAATTTTGTCAATCGACCAGGAGTAGAGCCAGTTTATACTGGCAGAAGGTATGTTATCTATCAGAACCATAACGCCTTTTCCAGAGCATTCTTAGTTCCTAAATACGAGGTAATTAAAGAAAAAGACCAAATAATTAATCGTCTTAAAGACCCTAATTTTAATCCCTTACAATATGTTATAATATCAGAGTCGCTTCCGTTCGTTCCATCAACATCTGAAAGTTTAGTGGGCACGATTAAGATAATAGCGTATACACCCAATCGAATAATTTTACAGGCCGAATTAGATAATCCGGGATTTTTAGTTTTCAGTGAAAATTATCATCCTGACTGGCAATGTAAAGTTGACGGAAAACATACCCAAGTCTATCGGGCATATCATACTTTACGCGCAATCTATTTAGAATCAGGTAATCATCACATTGAATTCTATTATTACTCAAAACTCTATAAACGGGGTCAACTAATAACTTTTATTACTCTTCTTTTCAGCGTTATTGCATTAATTCTTACATATAAATATAAGAGACCAATTTCTCAAAAACCAGGTTCTGAAAATAAACCATAAAAGATTAATCCTTAATTACCAAAAAATTTAACGGCTTTTATTGAAAGCAATGTGTCATTCAGAACTACAAAATTATTCTCCTTCTTGTTATTAAGTAAAAATCGTACTGAACAGAATAAAAATTGACAATAAATTGAATTTATCTGCCAATTGAATAAAGAATTTCAAGCAAAAGGCCTGAATGATCGGGTAGATAATCTGGCAAGCAATCACATTGGCTAACTTCTTGATTATTCGTCGGATAAATTAATATATCGCCACAATGATAACGGATAAGACCTACGATTCAGCAAACCGATAAGTAAGCCCCTCGGTTGCCTACCGGTAAGCCCGCCTGCCTGCCCCCTGGCTTGCCGACCGGCTTACCCTTTAGGCAACCAATCACACCCTTCAGGCCTTACAAAATAAAAATCAAACACAAAAA
>JAOABV010000042.1 GCA_026418155.1 candidate division WOR-3 bacterium
CAATTGATGGTCTTTTTTCAACCCATCTATTCTGCAGTTTTTCCGGCTCGACCCTATAATGAGATTGCTACTTTATTAGAAAACCGAGAGAATATTGAATTGCTCATCAAAGAGATTGAGCGTGTCGAAGCCGAGACTAAAATTATTATCCGCAAAGAAAAATCTCATCCGAAAGAAAATCCAATCACTGACTCAACCCATAGCGCGACGACCAAAAGATTATCAATATTTTCTCAAATTGGCCGATGGTTTAAAAGGTAATTAATATATGAATCAAATAACTAACTCAGTAAATATAGCGACTGCCCAATATTATCGATATTTTCTCAAATTGGCAAATGGTTTGAAAGGCAAGTTCTTAATAAATATATGAAGCAAATGTCTAACTCAGTTAATATCGTGACGACCTCAAATTATCAATGTTTTCGCAAATTGTCCGATGGTTTGAAAGGTAAGTTCTTAATACTTAATATATGAAGCAAATTTTTAAGATTTATTTATAGAAGGACTAAAAATGATACCTAAAGAAAATATTAAGCGCGTCTTAGCCACAGATTGTGGTAGCACCACAACCAAAGCAATTTTAATTGAAAAGACCGGCAGTGAATATCGGTTAAAAGTTCGGGGTGAAGCACCGACAACTGTCGAAGCACCTTTTGAAGATGTTACCCGCGGGGTCTTAAATTCAATTCGTGAGGTTGAAGAGTTGTCCAATAAAGTCATTTTAGATGGTGAAAAAATCATTAAACCATCTAAAAATGATAAAGAAGGTGTTGACATCTATATCTCCACTTCATCTGCGGGTGGTGGTCTACAAATGATGGTTGCGGGTGTGGTCTTAACTATGACTGCCGAAAGTGCCGCACGTGCGGCTTTAGGCGCTGGTGCTATTGTAATGGATGTCATTGCTTCTAATGATGGTCGCTTACCCCACGAAAAAATCGAAAGAATTAGAACTTTACGTCCAGATATGATTTTGCTTTCAGGCGGAGTTGACGGTGGCACGATTTCTCATGTTGTGGAGTTGGCTGAGTTGATTCGGGCTGCTGACCCCAGACCCAGATTTGGCACAGGTTATAGTCTGCCTGTTATCTATGCCGGTAATAAAGATGCCCGCGACTTAATTATAAAAACTCTACAAGATAAAAGTGCTTTAGTCATTGTGGAAAATCTCCGTCCTGTGCTGGAACGAGAAAATCTGATTCCTGCCCGTCATCGGATTCATGATTTATTTATGGAACATGTAATGGCACATGCTCCCGGTTATAAGAAATTAATGGAATGGACCGATGTGCCCATTATGCCAACACCAGGGGCTGTCGGTCTTTTAATTGAAAATATTGGCAAGACCGAACATATTGATGTTTTAGGCGTTGATATTGGCGGAGCAACAACCGATATCTTCTCAGTCTTTTCTGGAATCTTTAACCGAACTGTCAGCGCTAATTTAGGAATGTCTTATAGTATCTCTAATGTCTTGGCTGAAGCCGGTGAAGAAAATATTATGCGCTGGATACCATTTGAAATTCCAGTTGCCGATGTGCGCAATCGCATTCGTAATAAGATGATTCGACCAACAACCATTCCATCAACTTTAGAAGAATTAAAAATTGAACACGCCATTGCTCGTGAAGCCTTGCGCTTAGCCTTAGAACAACATAAGTCAATGGCCGTAGGACTCAAAGGAGTTCAACAGGAACGAACGATTTCTGATGCGTTTGCTCAGACGCTATCTGGTGAAACTTTAGTAAATATGATGAGTCTTAATCTGATTGTTGGCTCAGGTGGTATCTTATCCCATGCTCCCCGACGCGTCCAAGCCGCATTAATGATGATTGACGCCTTTTTACCCGAGGGCGTTACACGCTTAGCAGTTGATAGTATCTTTATGATGCCGCATTTAGGTGTCTTGTCCACTGTGCACCAAGAAGCCGCCAAAGAAGTCTTTGAAAAAGATTGCTTAGTAAAATTAGGAACTTGTATTGCACCAGTTGGTGAAGGCAAACCTAATGCAAAATGTGTTTCGGTAAAAGTAACGAAACCTAATGGTGAAGTGTTAGAGAAAACAGTTAATTATGGCGATATCTTTTTAATTCCTTTAGAAAATATTAAAACCCGGGCTCAGATTCGACCTGAAAAGAATTTTGATGTCGGTGCCGGTAAAGGAAAAGAACTTGACACTGAAATCGAAGGTGGTGTTGTTGGTGTGATTATCGACTGCCGCGGCCGTAGACCCTTTGTCATACCCCAAGAATCAAAACAAAGAATTGAGTTTCTCCAAAAGACCGCAACCGCACTCAATGCCTATCCTAAGTAAAATTAAAAATGAAAAAATGATAATCAAAGACTGCAACCGCACTCAACGCCTATCCCAAGTAGACTAAAAATGAAAAATAAGCAACTAAAAACCGAAAAACAATATATTCCCGAGCATATTCATTGGATATTTAATTTTTAGTTTTTTATTTCTATGGACCTAAAGTTTATTCGCAATAATCCCGAACAGGCAAAAAAGATTCTTGCACGTCGTGATGAACCGATATCAATTGATGAAATTTTACAATTAGATGAGAAGCGCCGAGATGTAATCAAAGTGCGCGACCAGATGCGAATGAATCACCGCCAACTCTCCGAACAAGTTGCTAAACTTAAAAAAGAGAAAAAAGAAGTCAGTAATCTGGTGAATGAATGTAAAGAACTGAGCGAAAAGATTAAAACCGTTGAACAAGAACTGAGCACAATTGAAAATGAATTAGAAAACAAACTCAAATTTCTGCCTAATATTATTCACGAATCAGTTCCGGATGAAGATAAAATTGTCGCTTCTTGGGGCAACAAACCAGAATTTACTTTTACGCCTTTAGCCCATTGGGATTTATGTGAAGCACTCCAAATCGTTGATTTTACTCGGGCATCTAAAATTTCTGGCTCACGATTTGTATTATTTAAGGGTTTAGGTGCACTCTTAGAACGGGCTCTGATTAATTTTTGTTTAGACATCCATACCAAAAATGGTTATCAGGAAATTAACCCGCCGGCATTAAATTTAGAAGAATGTTTTTATAATACGGGCGCTTTACCTAAATTAGCCGATGAAATGTATCGCTGTACTCAAGACCCGTTCTATTTAATTCCCACCGCGGAAGTGCCTTTAGTTAATTTACATAGTAATGAGTGCTTAAAAGAAGATGAACTGCCCAAATACTATACAGCTTATACACCTTGTTTTCGCCGTGAAGCCGGCTCTTATGGAAAAGATGTCAGAGGAATGATAAGAATCCATCAGTTTGATAAAGTCGAATTAGTCAAATTTACTAAACCCGAAGATTCTTTTGACGAGTTAGAAAAAATGCGAAAAGATGTCGAAGAACTTATGCAATTATTAGAAATTCCTTATCAGGTAAAGTTATTATCCGCCAAAGAGATGGCATTTCAGTCGGCTAAAACTTATGATATTGAAGCCTGGGCAGGCGGTGTTGGTGCCTGGTTAGAAGTTTCTTCTATATCTAATTGTGTTGATTTTCAAGCCCGACGCGGCAATATTCGCTTGCGTCGAAAATCAGGAGAACTGGAGTATGTCCACATCTTAAATGGCTCAGGCTTGGCATTTCCTCGAATTTTCATCGCCTTAATTGAAAACAACCAGCAAAAAGATGGAACTGTAATAATTCCCGAAGTGCTTAGACCCTATATGGGTGGGATAAGCAAAATCGGTTAGAAAATACCTTCTCTTAAAAGAAAATGGCATCAGCGAATACAAAAAAGAAAATTATTGCATTAGGCAAATTTCTCTTTGAGCATAAATACATTGTTGCCTCAGACGGTAATATTAGTGCCCGAGTTAATAATTGGGAAATGCTCATTACCCGAAGCGGAGTCTGTAAAGGAGAGTTGAGCACTAATGATATAGTTAAGCTGAACCTTAAAGATTGGAATCTGGAAGATAAAATTTACCCATTAAAACCATCTTCAGAATATCGCATGCATTCAGCAATTTATCTGCAAAGACCGGATGTCAATGCTGTTATTCATGCTCATCCAGCGCTTGCCACAACCTTTGCTGTTACCGGCAGAAAATTAAATGTGAACTTATTAACTGAAACCGCCCAAACCCTGGGGGTAATAAAATATCTTGGCTATTATCCGCCAGGAAGTGTTGAGTTAGCAAATGCCGTAAGAAAAGCCGTCATTAAGCATAATGTCATTATTTTAGGCAATCATGGCGTGGTTGTCTGTGGCCAAGATTTAACTGATGCCAGATTTCGGTTAGAGCGGTTAGAATTTTTAGCAAAAGTTACGCTGTTAGTTACCCTTATTCAATAACCACCGACTAAGAAATTAATTGGAGATTTTTCAACTCTTTGCAACTTCAGACAATCCTAATATTATATTCTGCTTTATCTTAAAATTACCTCTTGATTAGTTCTTTTTTATCTTATCTCGAAATTATATCTTATTTATCTCAAAATATCTCTTAATTAGTTCTATATCTTATCTCAAGATAACTGCTTTTTGAATCGAACTACCTTGAGGAGTCTTTAGTTCGCAGAAATAGATACCACTTAATAACTTTCTTGCGTTTTGGTCTGTGCCATCCCAACTAATATTAGAGCCATCAATTTTGAGTGTCTTTACTAATGCACCAGAGAGATTGTAAATGTTCAACTGGGCATTGCGGATATTAGGCAATGTCAAGTGAATTGTCGTTCTTTCCGAAAAAGGATTGGGGAATAAGGAAAAGGGGTTGTTGGGATTAATAGTAAAAATAAGCGTTGACGCTTCTGTTTCTTCAATACCGGGTAATCGTTCACCAAAAAATGTTAGGATTCGACGCATCACATCCCATTTTTGGATATATCTTAAGGCCGAGTGGTCGATTGCTTCAAAGGGCATTCCAAAATATACCAGTTTATAAGTTCCGCTATAATGAATTGCACCATAAACCGTAGTATCTGAATAACCGCGATACCAAAAGCATCCTTTAGCACCACTTAGCGGTTTAATGCCATCATTAGAACGAGAATTTGCAGCACCACCAGCACCACCTAAGACAATTGTATCACCATTAACACCACCAATTGGGTCATTGGGCACACCAACCGCAAAAATAATTCCGGTGCTGTTAGTGATATACGATGCGCGCAGATAGTTGCTATAAAAGGTCGTTGTACCGATGTGTTGGCCTAAGTTTTGTCCGCATATAAAGAGTTTGTTTCCAGAATTAAGATAACTCGTAAGATTAGTAATATCAGTCGTAGTTAAGGTATTCAAACTATCTAAACCAGTAAACCAAACTGTGACTGGATAATTAGAGAGAGTCTCTAAAGGTGGTGAGCCAGCAGAATTTACTGTCCACAGTCGATAAAAAGTTTTTAAGGAATCTATGGCTTCTTTATAATATATTTCATAATTAGCACCTTCGTCGTCGTCAACCAAAAGAATTCGGGGAAAACAGATATTAACATAAATTGTATCTAAAGTGCTTAAAGAAGGTGGATTAGCATTTTTCTGAACAATAAATTTAACCTGATGGGGCACAGCATTAGCATTAACTGAAAATACAAAGGAATCAGCCGAACAATTTTGTGATGCGCCAGCACTAATATTAGGAAAACTTGCCGTGTTCTTGATAATCGTAACATCCGGGTCATTAGTAGAAAGTATTGCAGTAACACTGGATGCATTTTGATAACCCCGTTCATTCGTCAAAGTTATAATTAAACTCACTGTCTCATTATTTTGGGGATAGTTATTATTACCATCATTTATCCGTAATGCTGATGTCTTGAGATTACATCGAATTGGTTGATAGATTGCTTTTGTCACATTGATGCGTCCATAGCCACAATTTCCTTGAGCGTATTGGGGGTCAGGCATTGGGTCACAAGATTGGAAGATTCTCAAAGTGCATTCGGCATTAGTCATTCTTGGATACATTGATTTTAAGAGCACGGCCAAGCCAGCGACACAAGGAGTGGACATTGATGTGCCATCCCAAGCACCGTAGCCATTATTAGGGTCAGTAGTTAAAACTGCTGTTCCTGGGGCACAAACATCAACAAACGGACCATAATTTGATTGACCCGGTCCTGGCCAATCAGAAAGATAATCATTTTGGTCAGTTGCCGCCACACAAATAACATTCTGATAGCAGGCAGGATAGCGTAAAACACCTGGTGGATGAGTTTCACAATTTCCGGCTGAAGCCATCAATACACAACCTCCTGCCCAGGCATAATTGATTGCATCCTGATATGCTTGTTGATAAGCAGAACCGCCAAACGACATACTTACTGCCCAAACTTGTCGGGTTACAGCATAATAAAGTGCCGGTAGATAATTGTAAATATAGCCACCATAGCCACAACGGGCATCAACATAACGACAACCCCAACTATAACTGGCAATGCCGAGATTATTATTAGTATGAGCAATCGGAATGCCAGCGCAGTTGGTTCCGTGGTCATCTCCGGCATTAGGATAAGGGTTTGGGTCGTTTCCAATCCAGTCCCAGCCAATGACATCATCCGTGTACAAGTTGCCATCTTGGTCAATACCATCAAAGTCACCGCCTTGAGATGCGGGATAAGGGTCAAAACGTCGATTACCATTAACATCTTCCGGCGTATTAATCGAATAGACATATTTCAAATCATCGTGATTATAATCAACACCACAATCAATAATCATTACAGTCACAGTAGAATCGCCTAAAATACCATCCCAAGCCAAAGCACATTGACACTTTATTAAGTGCCATTGTGAGTTATAATAAGGGTCATTAGGCACACGGTCAACTTGAAAAATATAATCAGGTTCAGCATATTGAATAACACCGGTCTTCTCATAGTCTTTTATGATCTGCCTTATATCTTTAGTTTCAGGAAAATTAAAGCGATAGAATAAGTCCATACCGTATTGTTTGGCAAGTTCACTGGGATTAGGGTCAGGAATAATTTTCTCTACTTTATTTACTTGCCATTTTTGGTTTAATCGGTCAATTTGAGGAATGTTAGTTTTCGCAATACCGTCAAAAACATCCGTGCCAATTTTATTCCGATATTCCGGTTTGAACTTTACAATCATCGTACCCAATAAATATTTGTTTCCATCTATCTCACCTATGCTGTGTGCTATGAGATTTTCCCTTTGATTAGCAAAAACCAGACTAATAATTGCTAAAAAGACAAAAATAATTTTATTTAACATTAAGTCCTCCAAAAATAAAATTAAATAACATCATAAAATGATACCATAAATTATAAATTGCAATAGATAATGTGTCAAGAAATCAGTTATGAGACTGCTGACTACATAAATTTTTGCCATAGAATGCTTCCACCTATGCAGGTTTCGATTAAACAGAAAGAAAAAATGGTATTGGCTGAAATCTCTTAACATTCTGAATTTTTTGCCAGTTCAGGTTCATTTTCCAATCATCGATTTGCATATTCTGAACACTGCCCCAAAGAAGCAAAATAAGAGTCCGATTTCAGTAATTGAGATTCAGAGAGTTTGGGGTATTCAATAGCAAATTGAATTTTTCGGGATTGTCAATTGTATTCTGGTTTTGACTATCACTATCGTCTGTATAGGGTTGACAAAATAGTTTTTACTTTTATACTTTGATTATGCCAATACCTAATAGCGAATCAGAGAGTGCAAAAGACTCAAAGCGAATGGAAGTGCCCAATGGTCTTTGGCTTCGATGTGAAGGGTGTAATGAGATTTTATACCGCAAGAGTTTAGAAAAAAACTATTATATCTGTTCCAAATGCGGTTTTCATTTTCGGATTAGTATCAAAAAATACATTGAGATTTTATTAGACCCAAATACTTTTGAAGAATTTGACGCCAATCTTTTACCTGAAGACCCATTAAAATTTCCCAAATATCCAGAAAAAGTAGCCGAAGCCCAGAAAAAAACCGGTTTTAATGAAGGGTTTGTTTATGGCCGAGGAAAGGTAAATAATATACCTTTAATTATAGGATTAATGGATTTTAATTTTATTGGTGGAAGTATGGGCTCGGTCGTTGGCGAAAAAGTTGCCCGAGCAATTAGAAAAGCACGCTCAGACCGAATCCCTTTGGTGATTATTGCAACTTCAGGCGGTGCCCGAATGCACGAAGGTATCTTCTCTTTAATGCAGATGGCAAAAACTGCTGCGGAATTAGCCCTTTTATCCGAGGCACACATCCCTTTTATTTCAATTGTTACCAATCCCACTATGGCTGGTGTGATGGCATCTTATGCCTCTTTGGGCGATATTATTATTGCTGAACCTAAAGCATTATTAGGATTTGCTGGCGCAAGAGTAATTGAAGGCACTATCGGTGAAAAATTACCCGAAGGATTCCAAACCGCGGAGTTTTTACTAAAACACGGATTTGTTGACATTGTCGTGAGCCGAAAAGACCTACGCGCAACCTTATCGAAAATCCTTGACATCCTATCCCCAAAGCAAGAAATGTCACAAAATGATTAGCATTCTTAAAGAGGGATTCTCGTGACACTAACAATTATTGTAGCAAGGAATGGCAGATGGCTTTGGAAAATTTGTTCTTTATTGTTTTTTGATTATCTCCATTATATCTATAATCAATACTCCAATCATTTTTGGAATTATTTCTAAATTGTTTTGATATTTATATAATATAAGACGATGAGCCGAATTTTCTTAGAAAACATCTCCAAAATATTTGATAATAAAATTATTGCGATAGACAATCTGTCCTTAGAAATCAAAGACGGAGAGTTCTTTGTCTTAGTTGGTCCTTCGGGCTGTGGCAAATCAACAGTTTTAAGAATCATTGCCGGTTTAGAAGAACCAACTCAAGGTAAGGTTTATATTGGCGATAGAGTTGTCAATGATATCGCACCTAAAGACCGCAATGTCGCTATGGTGTTCCAAAATTATGCGCTCTATCCGCATATGACTGCGTTTGACAATATGGCGTTCGGGTTAAAATTAAGGAAAACTCCGAAATCAGAAATTCACCGAAGAGTCACCGAAGCGGCTAAAATCTTAAATATTGAACATCTGCTTAATCGAAAACCTAAAGCCTTATCCGGGGGTGAACGGCAACGAGTTGCAGTAGGCCGAGCAATTGTTCGCAACCCTGCAGTATTCCTTTTTGATGAACCCCTCTCTAATATCGACGCCAAACTACGCGTTCAAATGCGGGCCGAATTATCCCAATTACACCAAAGATTAAAAACCACTACGCTCTATGTTACTCACGACCAAGTAGAAGCAATGACCTTAGGCCAACGCATCGGTGTAATGCGACAAGGTAAACTTCTCCAAGTAGACAAAGCAATCACTTTATACAATGAACCGGTTAATAAATTTGTTGCCGGCTTTATCGGCAGTCCGCCAATAAATTTCATCGACGGAATGATTAAAGCAAATCACGAAATTAAGTTTGAGAGTTCAGTCTTCAGCATTAATCTCCCGGAAAAATATCGTTCCCGGCTCCAACATCTCACTAATAATGAGGTCATTTTGGGCATACGACCAGAAGATATTTACTTTAAGAATCCGGAAGGCAGAAATCTGCCATCACTTATTGGTGAATTGCAAGTTATCGAGCCTATGGGAAGCGAAACGATTGTCTATTTCAAGATTAAACAACATCTAATTACGGCAAGATTCCATAGTCAATTCTGG
Organism: candidate division WOR-3 bacterium; assembly: GCA_026418155.1. Lineage (NCBI taxonomy): Bacteria > Pseudomonadati > Caldifarciminota > Caldifarciminota bacterium. The sequence goes on from JAOABV010000042.1 coordinate 9,672, forward strand.
GGTCAAATTGGAGAAATGATAACTTTCTATATTGATACCGATAAAATCCATCTTTTTGACAAGACTACGGAAATTAGAATATAAATAGCAACATTTTATTACAATGAGACATTACAAATACCTTACTAACAATTGTCTCAATATAATACTAAACCATTGGAAATTCTAAGAATATTACGATTAACCTTAGGAAGTAGGGGTTAAAATTAAATATTAAAATTAAAATGTATTTTGGTAGGGTTTGTTTAAATCTTTCGACCTTCTCTTCTTTGATGTTGCTTCATATTTGAAACTTTTGACTATGTTCAGAATAAGTTACAGGAAATGTTTTCTTGAGATTTTTAAATGTCTTCAATGTCATAAGAGAATATAAATTAAATTTTTGTTTAATTTACTATCTGTGATTTTACTATCGTTATCTTTTGCTTTTCAGTTAGTGCCTCTCGAGTTCTGTCTTTTTAATGCAGATTTATCTGTTTTTCTTTTAATCTGGACGATTCCGTTTTTCTTTTAAACAAGCCCTGTCTATTTTTATCTTTAATCTGGTCTTTTCCATTTTTCCGTATGTTTGGTTTTTCCAATAACAGAGGTGGTATTATAAAGAGATAGTGTATGAATTTTGTGTAAATTTAGACCTGATATGTTAAATATAAAGGTGTTTCCTCCTATGATAAATAACAATTATTTTAATAACAAGAAAAGGAGAACACACCTATAAAACAAATATATCTTACATCTCAGTAAGAAAGAATATAATAACCCTTGGCTAATAATCAAGGATTATTTACATGAAGACCACGAAGATTACAGCATTGACCTAATTTGTTTTTCATAGTAAAATTTTATTTTAGAAAGAAGGCGCTATGAAGAGAAGAAATATTGTAATTGTAAGTTTATTATCATTGATTCCGCGATATGCGCTACCAAAACTTAATATTGTAATCGTAAGTTTATTATCATTGATTCCGCGATATGCGCTACCAAAACTTAATATTGTAATTGTAAGTTTATTATTATTGATTCCGCGATATGCGCTACCAAAACTTAACCAACCCTATCCAGAATATCCGATTTTTGAGACCTATCTTGATAATGGACTGCGGGTCATTATTTATGTTGATAGTTCGACGCCGACAGTTTCAACTCAATTATGGTTTAATGTTGGTGCAATTTATGACCCACCATACAAATCCGGCGTTTCCCATCTATTAGAACATATGGATGGGACGAAAAACTATAAACCACGCGAAATCTCAGCAATTATTGACGCCTTAGGCGGTGAAGACAACGCATTTACTTCCAGCTTATATGTCTGTTATTGGGTAGATTTGGCAAAGGATTATTATGAAACCGCACTCAAATTGGGTGCCGAGCGGATGAAGAATTTAGTTATTTCTGAAAGTAAATTTCAATCGGAAAAAGCGGTTGTAATGGAAGAGAGACGCTTAGGCGAAAATGAACCCTATGATGTGCTCTGGGAAGAATTTGATGCACTTATCTATAAACTTCATCCTTACCGTAATCCGGTTATTGGCTGGATGGAAGACATTAAAAGAATTGAACTTCAGGACTTAATCCAGCATTACCGAACATATTATCAACCGTCTAATGCGGTTTGTGTTATCGCCGGCGCGGTCCAGCCCAACGAAGCCTTAAAAAAAGTCAATCGCTATTTCGGTAAAATTAAATCTAAGCCCGTAAAGCATCCGGTCTTTCACGAACCAGCACAACTTGGCGAAAAAAGAAAAGTTATCTATCGTAAAGTTTCGGTTCCAGCAATATTAATCGGTTTTCATACTTGCGATGTTTCTTCACCAGATTATTACGCCTTAGAAGTATTAGAAGGCTTATTATCGAGTGGCAAAAGTTCACGTTTATATAAAAAACTTGTCTACGAGAAACAGTATGCTTTAAGGGTTTTTGCCTGGAATGACCTTGAACGGGATGCTGGCACTTTTAACTTCTACGCAATGCCAATAAGCCCTATTTTAGTCGACTCCGTAGAAAATATAATCTATCAAGAATTAATGAAATTAAAATCAACCGATAAAGATTCCATTACCGATGAAGAGATGGCACGAGTAAAGAATAATGTGATTGCCAGCGAAGTTTATGCTAAAGACCGGAGCCGTGGAATGGGCATGCGTATTGGCCGTCAAGCAATAACCACCGGTAATTTAAGTGATATGATAGAATACCCAAAGCGCATTGAAGCAGTAACCAAAGACGATATCCGTCGCGTGATTGATAAATACTTCTTGTCTAAAAACCGAACTGTTGTAACCCTTTTGCCTGAGGAGTGATAAGATGAAAAACATAGAATTGAAAACTCGTTATCTAAAGGCATTAGGTTATGTTTATGACAAGATGAGAAGCACAAAATTTACAATTCTATTTACTGCCATTGTTTTTAGTCTCTTGGTATTTTACGCAAACGCTTTACCAATTTCTCGAGATTCACTCGATTGTGGTTTAGTGGTTTTAACTTATTCCACTAACCGATTGCCGTTGATTGAGATACGATGGGTAAATAAGTCTGGCAGTGCTTATGACCCCTTAGGCAAAGAAGGTTTAGCGAATTTAACTAATAAGATGCTAACCCGGGGAACAAAAAGACGTTCCGCATTAAAATTGAATGCCGAAGTAGAGTTTATCGGTGCGGTATTGTCTGATTGGACATCCTATGATTATAGTGCCTTACAACTCAGATGTTTGAAAAAAGACTTTGATTTAGTTTTGGATATTCTGGCAGATATGTTAATCAATCCTGAGTTCTCGGAAAAAGAACTTGCGCGCATTAAGCAACAAGTGATTGGCGATATTAAACAGAGCGACGATTATCCTTATAATCAAGGCTGGAAAAAATTCTCAGAACTGATATTCCAAAACCATCCGTACCGTCATCCGATAACAGGTGATACACAAAGCGTGGCAAAATTAACGATTAAAGATGTCGCCGATTTTTATAACCAGTTCTACACAATCGATAACGGGTTTTTAGTTGTGGTCGGTGATTTTGATAAAAACGAACTCTTACAAAAAATTGAAAATAAATTTGTCAATATGCGAAAAGGGAGACCCAACATTCAAATCCCCAATTTTGTATCAGGTCCATATTGTGAGCGACCCAAAGGTTATCTTATCCATCAACCTAATCTTAATCAATCTTATATCTTTCTAGGCTTTCCGGGAATTAGCGAAATTACGCAGGATGAAAATTATTCTCCCCTTTCCTTACGGATAAGAGTAATGAATTTTATCTTAGGCGGTTCACCGTTAACTTCTCGATTAGGACGGGCAATAAGAGAAGACGAAGGCTTAGCATATGATATTCGTTCGTTTTTTGACCGCAGGCTCTTTGGCGGACTATTTGCCATTACTACCCAAACCTCTGACCCGAATAAAGCAATCAACATTATCCTTCGCGAACTTAAGAAGATGCATCACGAGGGTGCAAAGCCAAAAGAATTGAAGGACGCTAAAACTTTCTACATTGGTAATTTTCCGTTTAATTTTGACGCCACCAGTGAAAAAATTGACCTGTTAATGAATTTAGAATTATATCATAAAGGCCTTGACTATCTGGATAAGTTTAATAGTTATATTCAAAAGATTACGCTTAACGATATTAACAATTTAGCCCAAAAATATTTATATCCCAATAATTATTTATTAGTAATTGTTACTAATGTTACGAAAGACTCTCTACAAGTTCCAGAACTTGAATGGCTGGAATAAAGTAGACAAGTTTAATAATAGTTAGAGAGTTCGGAAAAAGTCAGGTTTTACGATTAATATATTAGATTTACTGAACTTTGCTCTTGTTTTGCTGTATTTTCTCCGAGCCGACTGATTGCCGCAAGCGAGTTCCATGGCACTTTTTACCAACATTCTATATTCAAAAGATTATGCTTAATGACATTAACAAGTTAACCAAAACATTTATAACCTGATATGCAAAAGATTATGCTCAACGATATTAACAAGTTAACCAAAA